>JASJGT010000252.1:0-10502 GCA_033791405.1 Desulfuromusa sp. | reverse complement strand
CAACTGGGATCGATATCACAATCGGAAAAAGCTTGTTGCCACAGACTGAAATCAAAACATTCCCGCCAGCCGTCGAAGCGACAACCAAGCTCTACAGCTCGTTCTAAAACAGCGGACAAACGTCGGTCACCACGGGCAAAGACCCCTTCTAAAAATGAAGATTCTGCTCCATGATATTTGAAACGTAACTTTTTCTGCCTTAACCCATCCCGCAGGAGTCGCTGTTTACGCACTGTCTCGTCAATTCCAATTTGCGCTTCCCACTGAAAGGGAGTATGTGGCTTTGGAACAAAAGTCGAAACTGCAACATTGACATCATTTCCACCGGTTCCCTTACCACTTTTTTTCACTTGTGCGGCAAGCTCAATCAATGCCTGTAAATCATCATCAGTTTCTGTCGGCAATCCCATCATGAAATAGAGCTTGATCAAGCGCCAGCCAAGCTGAAATGCATTTCTTGTTGATTCCAGCAGATCCTCTTCATTGATCCCCTTATTGATCAGTTCCCGTAGTCGCTCACTTCCCGCTTCTGGGGCTAGAGTAAAACCGGTCTTGCGAACCTTTTTAATCTCCTCCATCAATTCTGGAGTGAGGGAACCAACCCGCAAGCTGGGGAGAGAAACTGCCACCTTGTCATCGACATATTCTGCCATCAACTGCTGTAACAGCGGTTCAATGCAAGTGTAGTCACCGGTGGATAAAGAGAGGAGAGAAATTTCCTCGTACCCCGAATTTTGCAATGATTCCGCAACTAAATCACGAATTTTTTCGGGGCTACGCTCACGGACGGGACGGTAAATATAACCCGCCTGGCAAAACCGACAACCACGAGTACAGCCCCGGGTAATCTCCATGGCAATACGGTTATGCACAGTCTGCATAAACGGGACGATCGGTTGAGTCGGAAATGGAGCGGTTTCGAGATCATTGAGAAAACGGCGCAGGACCTTATCATAACCCGGCTGGAGAGGGGTGATTTGCTCGATACAACCACTTTTTTGATAGCTGATATCAAATAGCTCAGGAACGTAAAAACCTTCACAGGATGATAACTTTTGCAAAAGCTGCTTGCGATTCCAGTTTTCCTGTTTACTCAAGCGAATCAACTCAACTAACTCAACAATCGCTTCTTCCCCGTCACCAATCAGAGCGACATCAAAAAAATCGGCCAATGGTTCAGGATTAAAAGCACAAGGTCCGCCAACCACAATCAATGGAGCATTTCCATCCCGCTGTTCCCGACGTCGTGGAATTCCGCCCAGATCGAGCATAGTAAGCAAATTGGTGTAACTGAGTTCGTACTGCAGAGTGAATCCGACAATATCGAACTGGCTTAAGGGGAGTGATGATTCTAGTGAACAGAGAGGCTGTTGATGATCACGCAACCACTGTTCCATATCAGCCCAGGGGGAATAAACCCGTTCTGCGGCAACCCAGTCGAGACTATTGAGGATATTATAGAGAATCGGAAAACCGATATGGCTCATCCCCACTTCATAAACATCGGGAAAAGCCAGTGCCATCCGTACGTCAATCCCATCATCTGGTTTAACAATACTTCCCAGCTCGCCACCTAAATAGCGGGACGGACGACTGACCTGCGTCAACGCTTCTGTTTGATCTATTTTCAACAAAAATTCACCTGTTTTCTGTTTGTATAACTGTTTTTAGCCGCTGAGGCATAAAATTATGTTTAACGGAGAGACGCAGAGTTGGAGAGCTGGAGAGAAAAACCAAAACAATTGACTTTGCCACCAAGACGCCAAGAACACTAAGAGAACCAAAGTCAAAGGCGTTTATAAGATTTTAAAACCAAAAAAAAGGTTTTTATTTTCCTTGGTGGACTTGGCGTCTTGGTCGCTATCTCTGATTTTAAAGTTTTTCTCTCCTACTTTGCGCCTCTCCGTTAAAACCTTTAGTTTTCTCAGGTCTTCTCACCCCATAAGCCAACTCCATAGAACTGTTCCTGCAATCGCTCTTCCGGATATTGCTGCCAAAAGGTCTGCTTGGAGAAATCAAACTGATAATCACCAATATATTCGTTTAAAATTTTAAATGCAGCATTGATGCGTCTAATCTTATCATTATTTGGATCTGCCCCATTATCGGGATGATAGCGACGCACCAGTTGACGGTGACGCTCACGAACCTTCTTCAAAGTAGCCTGCGGCGGCAAGTCTAACTCGGTCAGCGCTGCCATTAATTCTTCATAGGTCATAAAACCTCCCAAACAACAGGATCAATAATGGAAACAATAACTTGTAAGCATACCTCAGAATAGTTTTTGATAACAGATGATAAAGACAATTTCCCTCATCTAAAAATACCCTTCTATCATCTGTTTGACAGGCTACCAAGGTTCAGAATAGGATGCTCCGTTATTCTATAGATATTTATGGAGAGATTGTGGCACGACAAAAAACCATCTACAGCTGTCAGCAGTGTGGCTTTCAAAGTCCAAAATGGATGGGGCGATGCCCCGATTGTCAGCAATGGAATTCTCTGGTGGAAGAGCAGCCAGTTGCGGTCTCTAACCATAGTCGAGCAATGCCCCATCCGGGCAAACCGCAGAAACTTGTAGAAATTAACAGCAGTGAAGAGGATCGTTTGAGCTGTGGAATGGCAGAGCTGGATCGAACCCTCGGTGGCGGTGTTGTCCCCGGATCTTTGATCTTGGTCGGTGGAGATCCTGGCATCGGCAAATCCACCTTACTACTACAAGCCTTTGCCCAATTGGCAAAAAATGGCACAGCTCTTTATGTTACCGCGGAAGAATCGACCCGGCAGGTCAAACTACGTGCCGACCGGTTAGGGATCAAAACCGACAATCTCTACCTCCTGGCAGAAACCTCTCTGGAACAGATAAAGCAACGGATCAAGGAGCTGCAACCGGCCTTTCTGGTGATCGATTCGATCCAGACCATTTTCACCAGCAGCCTTGACTCTGCCCCCGGAAGCGTCAGTCAGGTACGCGAATGTACTGGACAACTGATGATTCAAGCCAAAGGGGATGGACTGCCAACCTTCCTGGTCGGCCACGTCACCAAGGATGGAGCTATTGCCGGACCAAGAGTCTTGGAGCACATGGTCGACACTGTCCTCTATTTTGAAGGTGATCCTGGACACCCCTATCGCATTTTGCGGGCAGTGAAAAATCGCTTCGGCTCGACCAATGAAATCGGAGTTTTCGAAATGCAGGAACAGGGGCTGCGTGAAGTCAGCAATCCATCAGAACTATTTCTGGCAGAACGGCCAAAAGGAACTGCCGGCAGTGCCGTGGTTGCTTCCCTCGAAGGAAGTCGTCCGCTGCTGGTGGAACTACAAGCTCTTGTCTCCAGCAGCTCTTTCGGCACTCCACAGCGAACCTCTATCGGGATCGATCACAAACGGATTGCACTGTTAATTGCTGTTCTGGAGAAAAAAATTGAATTATCCCTGGCAGGTCAGGATATCTTCCTCAATGTCGCAGGCGGGGTTCGGCTCGATGAACCAGCCATTGATCTAGCGGCTGTGGCAGCACTGGCTTCCAGCCACCTCAACCAGGTGATCAATCCACAACTGGTTCTATTTGGAGAGGTTGGCCTTACCGGAGAAGTCAGAGCAATTTCGCGCCCAGAACTTCGGGTCAAAGAGGCAGCAAGATTAGGCTTTACCCAATGCGTTCTACCTCAGGGAAATCTGAAAAATCTGGATATCCCAGACACAATGAAATTAATCGGGGTCAAACATGCCAGTGAGGCACTTGATGTTATATTTGAATAAAATATATGTCCCTGAACGGAATCAAAGTAAGCTAGCGGGGAGAAGCCAGAGAATAGAGGGAGATAGTTAATGTCTGACGAATTAACCCATTTTGACAAAGATGGCAAAGCGATCATGGTTGATGTTGGCGGAAAACCACTGACCGTCCGTGAAGCTGTTGCCGGGGGTGAAATCCAGATGAAACCCGAGACCCTACAGCAGATTCTGGCACAGCAGGTAAAAAAGGGGGATGTCTTCGCAGTTGCCCGGTTGGCAGGAATTATGGCAGCGAAACAAACCTCATCCCTGATCCCCCTCTGCCACCCGCTTCCGTTGAGTGCTGTGGAGATTGATTTTGACAGCGATCCACAACGAGGACGGGTTACTATTTCGGCAACCGCCAAAGTGACCGGACAGACCGGGGTAGAAATGGAAGCACTCACTGCAGTCTCGGTCGCAGCACTGACTATTTACGATATGTGCAAAGCAATTGATCGAGAGATGGTCATTGAAGCGATCTGTCTACTAAAAAAATCGGGTGGGAACAGTGGCACCTTTATCCGCAATCAATAGCTACAAGAACATTAAAATTTACAACCAGGAGTTGGCAAAAACTGCCAGACCTGATAAATTCCATAGCAACTTTATTTGCAGTTACTCAGTACACTCAGATGGAGCTGGAGAGAGTTCCAAGTTTACTGAATAATTACTCTGTTTTTGGAAATGACCAACATGGAATCATCAACCTTCAGCATTAGAAAAAGCTTCCTGCTCCCACTGGGGTTGATTGTCTTGCTCAGTTTTATATTGTTGGCAAGTGCTTTATTCCTGCAACTACCGACGGCAAAGATAATTATCCTCGCAGCATTTTTAGTGCCCGCTTGTATTATTTGTGCTGAAAGCTACCGACGCAAGGTAAAGATCAATGATGATGCCATCGAGGTCAATAAATTATTTCGCAGTAAACGTCTCGCCTACAATGAACTGACTGCGGTGGATGCCATTCAAGTACGCAAACGCGCCTTTGTCAGCCTCAGTAGTGAGAATAACTTTATGATCATTTCCAACAGCTATGCACAATTTGGATCGCTGTTGCAGCAGTTAATCGCTAGAGCTCCTGAAAATGTCGTGAGTGATGAAATCCGCCAGCTGGCAGAGAATCCACCCCCAAAATGTAGTGATGTTTTTTCAGCCTGGCTTGCTGTTGCCGTTTTGGCTTTAATAATTTTTGTTCAACTCAGAGGTGCATTCTAATCTTTAACAATGATGAGAATAACGTACCTGGAAGGATGGTATTATGGATGAGAAAACCTTAGCAGAATTTAGTGAGCTACTAAACCAGCAGCTGGAATCCCTTTCGCAGGAAGTCGGTAAAACGGTTTCCGGCATGACCGAGGAGAACCCTAACTTTCCTGATCCAACGGATCGGGCATCACTTGAATCAGATCGCAATTTTGAACTACGAATCCGTGATCGTGAGCGGATGCTGAGTAAAAAAATCCGCCAGGCGTTGGAGCGAATCAAGGATGGAACTTTCGGTCACTGTGAAAGTTGTGATGAAAAAATAGGGACTGAGCGATTACGTGCCCGCCCAGTAACAACCCTCTGTATTGATTGTAAAACTGAGCAGGAACGGCAGGAAAAAATTGGATGAAATTCGCGCTTAGATAGCTTGAACCATTTTATTTTTTTTCCGGCCAGGGAGCACGCCGATCCTGACCTGAATATGTTTCACGACTTCTATAATCGCGAAGTTTGGCATTCTGTCGAACAATATCAACCCAACCATCAGAGCGCTTAAAACGGATGATCTTTTCCGTCGCAATTAAAACATCAAGAACATCATTGCTGACCGTGCTTTCAGTTCCATCAAGATAGACAACCTCAATTAAAGTCTTAGCCATAACACCTCCTCCATCTTTTCTTCGTTCATACCTACTTTATCCCCCGATTGTGAGTATACCCAAAAGTAATTGATTTTTCACTGAAAATCTATCTTTACAACGATTCTCTTGGCAAGCTCAATGTAACTTTTATTGTTTTTTAACGACGACCAGTGTATGTTTATCAATCTCAAATAGACTTTATGCTGAACGATTAAAATACAGGGAGAATCACTATGTTTGGATTGGGAACACAGGAATTACTGATCATTCTGGTATTGGTCATGATCGTCTTCGGTGCAGGAAAAATTCCTCAGGTTGGCGGAGCCCTGGGTAAAGGGTTACGTAACTTTAAAAAAGGGGTCAAGGAGGCCGATGACGATATTGAGGAAGGGCAAGTTGAAGAGATTGCCGATGAGAATGGAGACAAAAAAAAAGACGCCTGATGACATTTCAAAAAACAAGGGCTGTTTGATGAGAACTCCTGTTTTTATCCATTTATCACCCCTATTAGCTATTCCCCCTGTGGCAGTTTAGCCTCAAAAATACGCTTATCGACAGCACAACGATGTGCTTCTTCAGCCGTTACTTTTTCGCCATTGAGTAATTCCATCAAGTGAGTATCCATCAGCTGCATCCCCTCCCCTTTTGCGGTCTGGATAATTGATGGAATCTGAAAGGTCTTGCCTTCGCGAATCAGATTACCAACCGCAGCATTGCCGAGCATGATTTCCAGTGCAGCGACACGCCCCTTGCCATCAGCAGTCCGCAGAAGTTGCTGACACACCACACCTTTGAGACTTTCACTGAGCATCGAACGAACCTGCTCCTGTGCATCCTTGGGAAACACATCAATAATTCGGTCAATAGTTTTTGGTGCTGAATTGGTATGCAGCGTGCCAAAAACCAGATGTCCCGTTTCTGCTGCCGACATCGCCAGCTGGATTGTTTCCAGATCGCGCATTTCACCAACCAGGATAATATCGGGATCTTCCCGCAACGCCGCCTTTAAAGCACTGGCAAATGACTCGCTGTGCGTGCCAATCTGCCGTTGATTCATCAATGATTGCTTATTTTCATGGATAAATTCGAGAGGGTCTTCAAGGGTCAGAATATGCTCTTTGCGGGTACTATTGATCAGATCGATCATCGCCGCCAACGTTGTTGATTTACCACTGCCCGTCGGGCCGGTCACCAGTACCAGCCCCTTATTGAAGCGGGTCATTTTAAGCACCCCCTCGGGTAAATTCAGCTGTTCAGCCGTCAATATTTCACTGGGAATCAGCCGGAAAACCCCGGCAATGCCCCGATGAGTATCAAGAATATTGCCACGAAATCGCGCCTGCCCGGGGAGTGAATAGGCAAAATCAAGATCCCGGGTCTCTTCAAACTGCTGTACCTGATCGTCATCCAAGATCTCAAACAACAATGCCTGGGCTTGATCATGGGTCAAGTTGGGTGATTTCACCCTGATCATTTCACCATGCAAACGTAAAATTGGCGGTGTCCCCGTAGAAATATGGAGGTCACTGGCTCCCTGCTGCTGCATCATCTTGAAAAGTGCGTCAATTTTTGCCATTCTGTCACCTTGATCAAATCATAAAATTAATGTTTTCTTATAATGACAGTTGTATCCATGACTGTCAAGCTGTCATAATGATTCGTGGAACCGAATAGTGCTATGTTTAAGCAATTTTCCAGCAAAACCGGGACTGTCCCCAGGATCATCGGGGGCTGTCCCAGGCTTTTGCGGTGCGAACCGCCGCGGTTCTTCGTGTCTCGTAATCTTCGGGACAGCCCCCGATGGGTCTGGGGACAGTCCCAAGTTTACTGCAATACTGGTTAAACTAGCGCCATTCGGGATCGAATACCTAACTTTTGAGTCTGTCCGACAGACTCATAGATTCAAGGGGATATAGATGAGCAAAGCACTCGGACTGATTTCTGGAGGTCTCGATAGTACCCTGGCGGCCATGGCTCTGATGCGGCAGGGGATCGAAGTGACTGGAATAGCCTTTGTCACACCATTTTTTAATGCTGATAAAGCGAAAACTGCTGCCAAAACCATTGGTCATCCACTGATTATTGAGAATATTGGAGACATCCACCTTAAGGTAGTGAAAACACCAAAGTATGGCTATGGTCGTAATATGAACCCCTGCATAGACTGTCATGCATTGATGTTTCAACTGGCAGGCGAGAAAATGGCTGCAGAGGGTTTTGATTTTCTCTTTTCCGGCGAAGTACTTGGTCAACGACCTATGAGTCAAAATGCTAATGCCTTAAAGTCGGTTGCCAACCTGTCCGGGTTTCCCGATCAGGTTTTGCGCCCGTTAAGTGCAAAGCTGTTACCGATCACCCCGATGGAAGAATCGGGCTTGGTCAAACGTGAGCAATTACTTGATTTTCAGGGGCGCTCACGCAAACCCCAACAGGCACTAGCCAAGGAATGGGGGCTCAATGATTACCCTGGATCAGGAGGGGGCTGTCTCTTGACGGAAGAAGGATTTTCCAACCAGTTGCGCGACCTGTTCAATCATGATCCAAGTGCGACTGTTGCCGACGTTGAACAACTCAAGATCGGGCGGCAATTTCGTCTTTCAGAAACAGTCAAACTGATTCTAGGACGGCATCAAGCCGATAATGAAGCATTGCAGCAACAGAGCAGACCGGATCAGACCAAGCTCCGCAATCAAAATTTCAGCGGTCCTCTTGGTCTATTCTGTGGAGATGCGAATCAAGAGGAATTAGATACAGCAGCAGCAATTGTCGCCTCTTACGGAAAAGGGAAAGATGAAGCGGAAGTTGATATTCTCTGTATCTCTGCCGGAAATGAATTTGTCAGGCGGGTCAAGCCAATGCCGCGGGAAATATCGCGACAGTTATTGTTACGTTAACCCGAAAAATAGCCACCAAGGCACCAAGAGCGCCAAGTAAATCAAAAGCTTTAACGCAGAAACAGAAAGTCACAGAGAAAAATCTTTTAAGAGGTGAGCCTCTTGCAAAAGTCGTTATCCTCGTGAAACCGGAGATCCAGTTTTTTTAAAAAGGCTTTTATTTCTCTGGAATCCCGCCTTCGCGGGAATGACGGTAAATAGACTTTGGGGATTTTTTCCAGAGCTTCGGCCTTAAACCTAAAGAGAAGTCTTTCTTGGAGTTCTTGGTGGCTTGGTGGCTAATTCTTGTTTTTACAGTTTTTTCAGTCTCTCTCCGTTAAAAAATTACGAAGTAACAACTCAAAAAGCCCCCGCCAGAAAAGTTCTGGCGAGGGCTTTTTGTTTTAATTAAGGGTGGTACGGAAATTACATCATTCCGCCCATGCCACCCATTCCGCCCATGCCGCCAGGCATAGGAGGCATGCCACCACCAGCATCATCAGCTGGAACGTCAGCAATCATTGCTTCAGTGGTCAGCATCAGACCAGCAACCGAAGCAGCATTTTGCAATGCGCTACGAGTCACTTTAGTCGGATCGAGAATACCAGCAGCAATGAGGTCGCAGTACTCATCTGTTGCAGCGTTAAAACCAAAAGCACCCTTGCCGTTAGCAACTTTATCGGCAACGATAGCACCTTCGGCACCAGCGTTAATAACAATCTGACGCAGCGGAGCTTCGAGGGCGCGGACAACCAACTGCACCCCATGCTGTTGCTCACCTTCAAGTTTAAGTTTAGCTAAAGCAGGCAGGCAACGAATCAGAGCAACACCACCCCCAGGGACAATGCCTTCTTCAACGGCTGCACGGGTCGCATGCAGAGCATCTTCAACGCGAGCTTTTTTCTCTTTCATCTCGGTCTCAGTTGCAGCACCAACCTTAACAACAGCGACACCACCAACTAACTTAGCCAGACGCTCCTGCAGTTTTTCACGATCGTAATCACTGCTGGTTTCATCAATCTGGCCACGGATGGCCTTAACTCGACCTTCGATGGCAGCTTCTTCACCGGCACCATCAATAAGAGTGGTATTCTCTTTGTCAACGATAACCCGCTTGGCAGTTCCCAACATATCAATGGTCGCATTTTCCAATTTAAAACCAACTTCTTCGGAGATCAACTGACCACCGGTCAGCGTTGCAATATCTTCCAGCATTGCCTTACGGCGATCACCAAAGCCTGGAGCTTTAACAGCACAAACATTGATGGTTCCGCGCAGCTTGTTGACAACCAAAGTTGCCAGAGCCTCGCCATCAATATCTTCAGCAATGATCATCAGTGGACGACCCTGTTTGGCAACTGGCTCAAGAATCGGCAGCAGATCTTTCATGGTGCTGATTTTCTTGTCATAGATCAGGATCAAAGGCTCATCCATAGCTGCTTCCATGCGCTCGGCATCGGAAACAAAATACGGGGAGAGATAACCGCGGTCAAACTGCATTCCTTCAACGGTTTCAAGAGAGGTATCCATTGATTTGGCTTCCTCAACAGTGATAACTCCTTCCTTGCCAACTTTTTCCATTGCTTCAGCAATGATGTTACCAATGGTCTCATCGCTGTTAGCTGAGATCGTACCGACCTGAGCGATCTCTTTGTGATCCTGAACAGGCTTGGAAAGGGCTTGCAGGGATTCAACCGCAACAGCAACAGCCTTGTCGATTCCACGCTTGATTTCCATCGGGTTGTGACCAGCGGTGACCAGCTTGATCCCTTCTTTATAGATGGCTGCGGCCAGCACTGTTGCGGTGGTTGTTCCATCACCGGCAATGTCGGAAGTTTTAGAAGCAACTTCTTTAACCAGTTGAGCGCCCATGTTCTCAAACTTGTCTTCCAGTTCGATTTCTTTAGCAACGGTCACACCGTCTTTGGTGATCAATGGAGCACCAAAAGACTTGTCAATAACAACGTTACGACCTTTAGGACCTAAGGTAATTTTAACCGCG
>JASJGT010000251.1:0-4472 GCA_033791405.1 Desulfuromusa sp. | reverse complement strand
CCGATGACGTGTGATAAACGTGGCAATTATATTGATAGCATGTTTGAAATGCGCCAGCGTAAAGGTATCACCCGTGCTGGAGCAAAACGGAGAATAAAAGTCAATAACAACTATTTCGGTGCCATGATGGTAGAAAAAGGTGATGCCGATACGATGCTTTCCGGTATCAATCATCACTACCCGGAGACGATTCAACCAGCATTGGAAATTATCGGCAAACGGGCCAAACTTTCAAAAGTTCACGGCATGTACATGATGGTTTTTAAGAAAAAGGTTGTCTTTTTTGCCGATACAACCGTAACAATTGATCCAACGGCTGAAGAGCTAGCAGAAACCGCTATTCTAGCGGCAGAAGAAGTCCGCAAGTTTGATATAGAACCTAAAATTGCGATGCTTTCTTTCTCTAACTTTGGTAGTACCAATCACCCATTAACCACAAAAGTACAAAGGGCAACTGCTCTGGTTAAGCAACAAGCCCCTGATCTGATTGTTGATGGTGAGATCCAGGCGAATGTTGCCCTTGACCCCGAACTGACAGAGATTCAATACCCCTTTTCAATGCTCAAAGGTGATGCGAATGTCTTTATATTTCCCGACCTTCAATCGGGAAATATCAGCTATAAACTACTCAACAAACTGGGCGGAGCCGAAACGATCGGTCCAATCCTGCTAGGGATGAATAAGCCGGTACACGTGCTGCAGCGTGGTGACGATGTCGCTGAAATCATCAATATGGCCGCAGTTGCCGTAGTTGATGCTCAAGGGGCCGGTCGCTAAATTAATCAATACGAACCAAACGGCCACACAGGCGGGAGTTTCCTAAGCGGAAACTCCCGCTTTTTTCATGCAACAAACTTCCAATCAAGGATGATTATTGTTAAGATGCCACGCGGTAGAATACTAAATTTAGGGTGGCATTTAAGTGCGAAAGAGAACCAATATGAAATATTGTAGCACCAGAGGAAAAGTTCGGGGATTAAGTTTCAGTGCTGCAGTCATGATGGGGCTGGCGGATGATGGGGGTTTACTTCTCCCCGAAGAGATTCCCACTTTGTCAAAAAGTGAATTGCAACAACTCAGCGATCTCCCCTACCCTGAACTTGCTTTTCAGATCATATCCAAATTTGCCACCGATATTCCAGCTTTAGACCTGAAAGATCTGATTAACCGTTCTTATGCCAACTTTGAACATCCGCAAATTACTCCAGTTGTGAAGAAAAATGATTTGTATATCCTTGAGCTATTCCATGGGCCAACCCTTGCTTTTAAAGATGTCGCTCTGCAGTTCCTCGGCAACCTATTTGAATATTTTTTACGTAAAAGTGGTCAACGGATGAACATCATTGGTGCGACCAGCGGTGATACTGGGAGTGCAGCCATATACGGGGTGAAGGGAAAAGAAAATATCAATATTTTCATTCTCCATCCCAAAGGGCGAGTTTCCCCCATCCAGGAATTGCAGATGACAACAGTTGTTGATGATAATGTTTTCAACCTTGCTGTTGAAGGAACCTTTGATGACGCCCAATCCATTGTCAAAGAAATTTTTGGTGATCTTGACTTCAAAGAGCGCCACGCTTTGGGAGCTGTCAATTCGATCAACTGGGCCAGGGTTTTGGCGCAAGTTGTTTATTATTTCTATGCATGGCTTCAGATCAATAAAGAAACCGGGGCTGAACAGATTGAAGTGGCCGTTCCAACTGGAAACTTTGGGGATATTTTTGCTGGCTATATTGCTAAACAAATGGGTGTGCCTATTAGCCGCCTCATTTTAGCAACAAACTCCAATAATATTCTGAGTCGATGTATAAATACTGGGGACTATTCAATAGCAGATGTCCACCATTCACTTTCTCCATCCATGGACATTCAAGTTGCGAGTAATTTTGAGCGTTACCTTTATTACCTGTTGGACTGCGATAGTGTAAAAGTTGTCAATGCTATGGAGAGCTTCAAACAAAATGGAAAGCTTGATTTCACCGACGCGCAGAAGAGGAGATTAAGTCAGGATTTTGGTGCATCTTCAATCGATGATACTGAAACTCTGGCGACTATCAGTTCTTTCCATGATGCAACTGGATATATTCTTGATCCACACACCGCAACCGGTATAGCAGTTGGAAAAAAACTCAGAGATCCCAACGTTCCTTTAGTTTGCCTTGCGACCGCAAATCCTGCAAAATTTGGTGATGCCGTGAAGCAAGCAATAGGTCTAGACCCAACCCTTCCACCTGCCTTTGTCGGATTGGAAACTCGGGAAAAGAGAGTGGTGACTATTTCTGCTGACAAAGAGCTGATCAAAAATTACATTTCATCAAATTCTATCTAAATTAGTCATCTTTCTTCTTGCAAACCCTCAAAAGTCTGTTAGACTTCCTCATTAAGTGATTGGTTTATTACACCCATCAGTAACAACATCGTGACAAACGGGGGGATGCTCACACTATTTATAAAATAATAACAACTAAATGAAATTGGATACCCGAAATCCAGTAGCATAAAAGAACTGTCATTTTGTTGCTTAGCAGCAAGAAAAAAATCTGATAACTTATTATTAAGAAAGGAAATCAAACATGTTTCAAGAATTTAAAGATTTTGCAATGCGTGGAAATGTCATCGATATGGCTGTCGGTATTGTTATCGGGGGTGCATTCGGTAAAATCGTCAGCTCTTTTGTCAAAGACATCATCATGCCACCGATTGGCGTTTTGATGGGAGGTGTTGATTTTTCAAGTCTGGCTATTACCCTGCAAGAGAAAACTGCAGAAGTGGAAGCGGTAACCATCAAGTATGGCTTATTTATCAACACGTTGATTGATTTCATTATCATTGCTTTTGCAATTTTCATGGTTGTCAAGCAGATGAACAAAATGAAAAAAGAGGTGCCAGCTGCAGATCCAACAACCAAGCCATGTCCGAAATGCTTTAGTGACATTCCAATTAAGGCAACTCGTTGCCCGAATTGTACCTCAGAGATCTAAACAGAACCCTACATATCTGGTAAATATCGACCGCTTCAACTGAAGCGGTCGATATCTCAATTTTTCTGGTCATATTTCTATTCCGATACTAGATACTGATACCAACATATCTTGGCGATTGGTAGCTAAGAAGAACCTAAATTCATTCAAACCAAGGAAACATAATGATTTCAACTGATAAGCTCATCGAACTAATCCAAAGCTATGCCCTTCCACTGGTATGGGCAATTATTGTTTTTGTTGTCGGTCGTATTGTCGCACGCATAATCACAAATGTCGTCGCCAAGATGATGAACAAGAGCAATATTGACGAAACTCTGGTCAAGTTCACTAAAACTTTAGTTTACGTTGCCCTGATGATATTTGTTATTCTGGCGGCGCTCGGCAAACTGGGCATTGAGACCACATCCTTCGCGGCAATTCTAGCAGCAGCGGGTTTAGCTATCGGGCTCTCATTGCAGGGGACTCTGGGAAACTTTGCTGCAGGATTTATGCTGATTCTATTCCGCCCCTTCAAGGTTGGTGATTTTGTAGAAGCAGGTGGAGTCTCTGGTGTTATTGAAGAAATTCAGATTTTCAGCACAAAAATGAGATCTGGTGACAACAAGGAAATCACTGTTCCCAATGGTCAGATTATTGGTAGCACCATCACCAACTATTCAGCCAAAGAAACCCGCCGAGTCGATATGGTGATTGGCGTTGGCTATAATGATGACTTGAAGAAAGTCCGAGCGGTCCTTGAGGACATTCTGGCAAAAGACGAGCGGGTTTTAAAAGATCCAGCTCCAACAATTGGCGTTTCAGAGCTTGCAGACAGCAGTGTCAACTTTGTTGTCCGCCCATGGGTCAAGAGTGGTGACTATTGGCCGGTTCTGTTTGACACGCAAGAAACCATTAAATTACGTTTTGACGTTGAAGGGATCTCAATCCCTTACCCACAGCAAGACTTGCATATCGTCAAGGAAGAATCAGCAGCCTGATCTTTTCCAAAACTGAAAAATAAAAAAGCCTCCGGAATAATTCGGAGGCTTTTTTGTCGATGGCTAAGTAAAAATTTCGCCTGTAAGGCTTGGTATTTTTGCAGGAACGAAGACATACATTGGTATGTCGAGATCCTGAAAAAATACCGTAACGCAGCAGTGCGGATTTTTTACGACGCCAGCGTTAGCAATCAAAATAAAGGGCAAACTCTTCGGGACAAGGGCGCATCCGCACTGGATCAACTTCAGCCTCACGCTTGTAACTAACCCACATATCAATAACATCTTCGGTAAAAACATCACCTTTGAGCAAAAAAGCATGATCTTTTTCAAGGTTGTCCAGAGCATCTTCCAGAGAGCTGGCAACCACAGGGACATCTTTTAGTTCTTCAGGAGACAAGCCATAGATGTCTTTATCCAATGGTTGACCCGGATCAATTTTATTTTCAATACCATCCAGCCCTGCCATCATTTGAGCAGCAAAGGCCATATAGCCATTAGCGGAAGCATC
>JASJGT010000250.1:0-7099 GCA_033791405.1 Desulfuromusa sp. | reverse complement strand
AGGCGTGCCGGGCCAGCATAACTTGAGCAACTATTGGTGATTGAATTTAGGAGATAAGTCCTGATTGACAATCGTTTCACATTCTCGAGGGATATTTAACTATGAATCTGTTTAAAAGTACCGTAGGAAGAAAGATTCTGATGGCGGTGACCGGAATAATGCTGGTCGGTTTTATCTCCGTCCATCTCCTTGGCAACTTATCGGTTTTTTGGGGTGCCGATGCGATTAATGCCTATGCTAAACACCTGCACGACCTTGGACCTCTGGTTTGGGTTTTCCGTCTGGTCATGCTGGGTCTGTTTGCTGTTCACATTACTTTTGGTGTTCAGCTCTATCTGGAAAACCGTGCTGCCACGCCGGATAACTATGCCGTTCAAAAAACTCTGGTTACGACCTTCTCTGCTAAAACCATGGTTTTTACCGGTCTGATCATTTTGACTTTTTTGCTCTATCATCTGCTCCATTTTACTGTGCAGATTACCAATCCTGAGACCGCTGCGAAGAACATAGAAATGGTCGCATTGGCTGATGGTCACCTTACTTTGGATGTTTTTTCCATGGTGACTCAGAGCTTCCAGAATGCTTTCATCTCTCTGGTTTATATTATTGCGATGATCGCTTTAACGCTGCATATTTTTCATGGACTTTCCAGCTGGATACAGACTCTTGGCTGGAGTACCGGGACGAGTCAGGATAAAGTGACTTTTATCGGCAAATTAGTGGCTATCGCTTATGGGCTGGCTTATATCGCTATTCCATTATTACTTCTCGCTCGAATTGTGAAATAGGGAGCTTATTGTGATATTAGACGGAAAAGCACCTACAGGTCAGGTAGATACATCTTGGGATAGATACCGCGAAGACATGAAGTTGGTAAATCCTTCCAATAAAAGAAAGTATAAAATTATTGTTGTCGGTAGTGGTTTGGCCGGCGGTGCTGGAGCAGCAAGCCTTGGAGAACTTGGCTACAATGTTGATTGTTTCTGCTATCAGGACAGCCCCCGCCGTGCGCACAGTATCGGCGCCCAGGGTGGAATAAACGCGGCTAAAAACTATCCCAGTGATGGCGACAGCATCTACCGCCTGTTTTATGACACAGTCAAGGGTGGCGATTTTCGCTCCCGTGAAGCCGATGTCTGGCGTCTAGCTCAGGTATCCAACAACATTATAGATCAGTGTGTCGCACAGGGTGTTCCCTTTGCTCGGGATTATGCGGGTTATTTGGATAACCGCTCTTTCGGTGGTGCTCAGGTTTCCCGGACATTCTATGCTCGTGGACAGACTGGTCAGCAGTTGCTGCTTGGTGCCTATTCAGCACTTTCACGGCAGATAAAAAATAAGACGGTCACCATGCATCCACGTACTGAGATGCTTGATCTTGTTGTTGTTGATGGCGTTGCCAAGGGAATTACGGTTCGGAACTTGATGACTGGTGAGATTGAATCTCATTGGGGTGATGCTGTTATTCTGGCAACTGGTGGTTATGTTAATGTTTTTAACCTGTCAACCAACGCCATGGGTAGTAGCGTTACGGCAATCTGGAAAGCAGCTAAAAAGGGCGCCTATATGGCTAATCCTTGCTACACTCAGATTCACCCGACCTGTATACCAGTACATGGTGACGCACAGTCCAAGCTGACTCTGATGTCAGAGTCATTACGGAATGATGGTCGTATCTGGGTTCCCAAAAATGCTGCGGATTGCGAAAAACATCCAAGCGAGATTCCTGAGGACGCCCGCGATTACTATTTGGAGCGGAAGTATCCTTCTTATGGTAACTTGGCTCCACGTGATATTTCTTCACGTTCGGCAAAAGAGGCTTGTGACGCTGACCTTGGTGTCGGGCCAGGTAAGCGTGGTGTTTACCTTGATTTTAAAGATGCTATTGCTCGGGTTAGCGAGAAGACTATCGCTGAACGTTATGGCAATCTGTTTGATATGTACGAGAAAATTACCGACGAAAATGGCTATGAACGCCCCATGCGTATCTATCCTGCCCCTCACTATAATATGGGTGGTCTCTGGGTTGATTATGAGTGTCAGAGCAACATTCCTGGTTTGTTCGTGCTTGGTGAGGCAAACTTCTCGGTTCACGGTGCCAACCGTCTTGGTGCTTCGGCGCTGATGCAGGGTCTAGCTGATGGCTACTTCGTTATTCCTTACACGATCGCTCCGTACTTGGCTTCACTCAAATCGCCTGGAGAGGTTAGAGAGGATCATCCTGAATTTAAGAAAGCTGCTGAGGATGTTGAAACTCGGACTGAAAAATTACTGTCAATCAAAGGCAAGAAGACGGTCAGTGAAATTCAGAAAGAGTTAGGTAACGTTATGTGGGAAAATGTTGGCATGGCAAGAAGTAAAGAAAGCCTCGAAAATGCTCTCCAGCTTATTCCAGAGATACGAGATGAGTTCTGGAATAATGTCAATGTGACAGGTGACAGTAAGGATCTCAACCAGCAGCTTGAGAATGCCGGCCGCGTGGCTGATTTCCTTGAGTTTGCTGAGATGCTGACTGAAGATGCTTTGAACCGTGAGGAGTCCTGTGGTGGTCATTTCCGGACTGAGCATCAAACCGACGAAGGTGAAGCAATGCGTGACGATGAAAACTTCAGTTACGTAGCTGCTTGGGAATTCAAGGGTACTGGGGTTAAGCCTGAGTTGCACAAAGAGCCTTTGAAATTCGAAAGAATTAAACTTGCCGTGAGGAGTTATAAATAATGGACCTTACATTGCACGTATGGCGCCAGAAGGGGCCACAGGATAAAGGAAAGCTGGAGACCTATCCAGCTAAAAATGTCAGTCCGGATATGTCCTTTTTGGAGATGTTGGATGAAATTAATGATGGGCTGATCAGACAAGGCAAAGATCCAATTGCCTTTGATCACGATTGTCGTGAAGGTATCTGTGGCATGTGCTCATCGGTTGTCAATGGTCGCCCACATGGTAAACAGGAAAAAACGACTGTTTGTCAGCTGCATATGCGTCAATATAACGATGGTGATGAGATCTTTATTGAGCCATGGAGGGCTAAGGCTTTCCCGGTGCAAAAAGATTTGATCGTTGATCGTACTTCTCTTGATGTGATCATGCAGGCTGGTGGTTATGTTTCTTGCCATACTGGCGGAGTTGTTGATGCCAATGCCTTGTTGATTCCCAAGCCCATCGCAGATTATGCGATGGATGCTGCTGAATGTATCGGTTGCGGTGCTTGTATTGCTGCCTGCCCTAACAGCTCAGCTATGTTGTTCACTAGTGCCAAAGTTGCCCAATTGGCAGCCTTGCCACAAGGTAAAGCAGAAGCCAGAGAACGGGTTCAGGCTATGACCCAGGCAATTCTTGATGAGGGTTTTGGTAACTGTACCAATCACTATGAGTGTGAAGCAGCATGTCCGAAGGGGATCAGTGTTAAGTTTATTGCCAAACTTAATCGTGAATACCTGAAGTCAATGGTGCCAACTTCAACTGGGTCATAAACTTCTGGTTTAGGTCTTAGATAATTTGGTATAAGAGGGCGAATCTTTTTGATTCGCCCTCTTTTTTTGAAAGCGATGAAATGGTCAACTGGTTTAGCAAATTTGCCGGGCAAAGGCAGAAAAAAACGACTCAAACGGATCATACTTCTGCTGTTGATTCACTACCGTTCTCCTTGGAGAAAAATAGCGAATTGCTCTCTGCAGACCGTTTGCATGTTGTTCGACAGTTTCGTGAAAGTGTTGAAAATCAGCTCAAAATATTGCGAATCTCACTGGATGCGACATCTGTTGTTCTTTGTTGGTCCGGTCCGGCCACAGAAGAAATAACAATCTATGCATCTTCCAGTCAATCTACTGATTTTAAGTCTGGTACTTTCCCCCTTGGTTCAGGAGTCATTGGCCTCCTGAAAGAGTACAATGAGATTGCGCTGGCTCCATATCAAACTGGTTCTCCGGCAATTTTCTACTACCCAGAAAACACCCTGGTTGGAAGTTTTTTTGCACAAATATTATCCTGTGGGGAGATTGACCAGCGTAAAACAGGAGATTATGGAATCTTGTGTGTTGATCGTGTTTCCACAGCTGCGTGGTCCTCAGAAGATAGGGTGTTAATTTCTGCAATTGCTGACCAGATTTTGCAGAATTTAGCACTTTCACGTGATTTGCTTTTTACCGATGTTGAACGGCGTACTTTGAAGTTAGTTTTTGATGGGTTACAAACATTAAATTCAACACTTGGTCTGGAATCAGTTTATGCGGCAGCAACCGAAGCTCTCGGGCTGATTGTTAAAACAGATCTTTTTGCGATCAGTTTAGTTCACGATAATTATCATGAGCTTTGCTATATAGATGGAGATAGTCCAGGTGAAATCTTAAACCAGAAATATGCATTAGTTGATTCGCTGGTTGGTCAAGTGGTTAAGTATCGAAGAATATTGCCGGAAACATTATCTCATTCTAGACATACTCATATCGTTAATGGATTGAAACTGTTTGATACGTACAAATCCGTTTTGGTTGTTCCATTACTGCTGGAGGAAAAACCTGTTATGGGTGTGTTGATTATTGCGGCAAAAGGGAAGAATCAGGTGACCCGGAATTGCCGTGACATGATAGAGATGATCGCTGCTCAGGTGGCCATCAAAATTGATTTGGCCAATTCGCATGAACAGATTCAGCAGCTGGCGATTACGGATCCACTCACCGGGATTGCCAATCGCCGCGCATTTCAGCGCGGATTTACAGCAATGTATGAACGTGCCAAACGCCGGTCTGGCCCATTCAGTTTGATTATTTGTGACATAGATTTTTTCAAGCGAGTCAATGACGTCTACGGTCACCCTTTTGGGGATCAGGTGATTCAACAGGTCGCAAATCAACTCAAAGATGTGGTTAGAACAGGCGATTTAGCTGCCAGAATTGGCGGGGAAGAATTTGCTGTTTTGCTGGAAGATACCGGATTATCTGGTGCTTTGGATGTCGCTGAACGTTTGCGCGAACAGGTAGAAAATCTCAGTTTGTTTTCTCAAGCGAAGAGTGTTCCAGTGACAATTTCACTGGGCGTTGCAGCCTTTCCACAAGATACAGATAATCAAGAGAAATTATTCAATTATGCAGATCAGGCTCTTTATCGTGCCAAAGAGAGTGGCCGTAACCGATCAGTGTGTTGGCACGATGATATTTAATCTTTTTGTAGTAATATCGTACTGAACTCATCAAGTAGCTGGTTTTTGATCAGCCGACAGCCAAGTTTTTGATATTTCTGTCGTACATCAAAATTATATTCCCAGAGGATTCCAGAAAGGAGCAATAGCCCCCCAGAACCTGTTTTATTTACTAATCCTTCCGCAACATCCAGTAGAATATCTCCATAAATATTGGCAAGAACCAGACTGAAACTGTTTTCCTTAAGTTTTTCAAGTGTTCCACACACATGAGTGATCTCTTTATCAAGGTTATTATGCCGACAATTTCTTTGGCCACTGATGATCGCTTTTTCTTCAATATCAATACACCAGGCATGTCCGGGAGATAGTAACAGTGCAGCAATTGTCAGGATTGCCGTACCACTCCCTAGATCAAGAATTTTTCTATTCTCTACGGATGGCAGGGCTTCCAGTATTTCCAAACAACTTTGGGTTGTTTCATGTTCCCCTGATCCAAAAGCACCCCGATCCATTATTAGTTGGAGACGATCATTTGTGGCACGTACATGATCCGGTGGAACGATGGTAAAGCGTTGACCAATATCAAAAGGAAGGTAGTTATCTCTCATAATCGTACTTAAAACCCATTGGGTTATAGCAGTCCAGTGCTTTTAAATATTAAAAGCAGGACTGTGTAACTGAAGGCTGATGCGAGGGTTGACAGCATGACAATAGACCCCGCCAGTTCGGCATCACCCTTCATCTGCTGTGCCATAATGTAAGTTGCTGTTGCAGCAGGTGTTCCTGCTATTAAAATTCCGATACCCAGATCAGAACCAGTGACCCCCATAGGAACGAGTAACAGTAATGCTAATAATGGTAGCAGCACAAGCTTAACCGTGCTGGCCAGCCCTGCAAGTTTCAGATCGCCTTTCAGGCGTTCAAAAGAGAAGCCTCCTCCGATAGCCAGAAGTGCAAGAGGCAGTGCCAACCCAGTTGTAATGTTAAGAGACCGATCGATAATTAGCGGAATTGGCAGGCTCCAGTAACTCCAGATGATGCCAAGAAAGGAGGCGATAATCAGCGGATTAAGGATGGTTTGTGCAATCAGATTTGGAGTTTTTTCTTCACCTCTCCCATGATGCGGCAGGAGCAGTGCGAGGATTGCAAATAAGTTTAATACGGGAACCAGAAACCCCATCAAAATTCCAGCTTTGGTCAACCCTACCTCTCCGTAAGCATTCAGGCAAATTGCCAGCCCGATGTATGCCAGATTGCCACGGAATGATCCTTGACAAAAGCTGCCACGAAGTGGAGCTGGATACTGTCGCCAGCGGGTATAAAAGTAGGTCAGCGCAAATCCAAGCACGATCACCATGGATGAACCAATGACCAGTGGTCCGTTGAAGAACTTGAAGAAATCTGCGGTACCGATTTTATAGAAAAGTAATAATGGGAGAAATACTACGTAGACGAGTCGATTTGTTTGCCGAAGAAAAGTCTCATCAATGAGTTTAAGCTGTTTGAGTAAAGTACCCAATCCAATCACTAAGAAAATCGGAAGAACAATGGTAATAGTTTCAATAAATGGCTGCACATTTCCTCCATAAGGGAGGTGCAGCATAGCTTAGATGAAAACGACTGTCTATTTTATTGACAAAAGTAGAGGACCCCAAAATGAGGTCCTCTATGCTTATGATTATTTAGTAAAAATTTGTTGAGTGTCAGTTATTATCAAGTTATGCACGGTCACTATACTCGCCGATACCCAGTTCTCTGTCGTCCAGGGCAGGAGCGTGGTAGGAGGCATGGTCACTATACTCGCCGATACCCAGTTCTTTGTCATCTAATGCTGGAGCGTTGTAGGAGGCATGGTCACTATACTCGCCGATACCCAGTTCTTTGTCATCTAATGCTGGAGCGTTGTAGGAGGCATGGTCACCGTACTCGCCGATACCCAATTCTTTGTCATTTAATGCC
>JASJGT010000249.1:0-10485 GCA_033791405.1 Desulfuromusa sp. | reverse complement strand
TCTGGTCCAATGACGTGAACAATTCCCTGCCGTGGGTCGTCCATGCCGAACTCGGTAATCCCGAACTCGCGGCAGTTGTGACCCAGAGTTTCAACCTGTAACCGGGAGATTGGATCAGTTATCCCAGCAGAACGGTTGTCGGTTGGAACATTATGATCCGGTACCGCCAGGTTGGCATCAATGCGCCAGGGTTTGCGTTCGGCCAGTCGCAGTCCTTCAAAGGCTTGAGGTGAAGTCACCTCATGCAAAAGCTGTCGATCAATATAAAGGAGGGAGGTTCCATCTGTGTCCTGACTGACCAAGTGGCTATCCCAGAGTTTGTCATAAAGGGTCAATTTCATCAGTTGCTCCTATCGTGTGTTTTGACTCAGTGTAAAACAAAACCCACCGTTGTGTCTTGAATAAGCTGATTTTTTTCAGGCACCCGGGATCAGGGGATAGTTCGATCCCGGGTGTTGTCAGAAGTTATTATGCAGAGGCTTGAAATAGATGAACATCGTGCTGTGGGAAGGGGATGCTGATGCCATTTTCTTCAAGAACCTTCTTTGCCAGTTCAGTGGTATCAAAATAGACGTCCCAGTAATCTGCAACATTGGCCCAAGGGCGAACCGCCAGATTGACCGAACTGTCGGCCAAAGTTTCAACCCCAACCATTGGTGGCGGATCCTGTAACACTTGGGGATTATCTTGCATCATCTTCAATAAGACATCTTTCGCTTTTTGCACATCTGCAGAGTAAGAAATACCAACGGACAGATCAACCCGTAATTGGCCTTCTGCGGAATAGTTGACGACACTGCCGTTCGACATAGCACCGTTAGGGACAATAACTCGCTTGTTTTGCGGTGACAGCAAGATAGTGTTGAAAATCTGTACCTCTTTAACGACACCCAGTTGACCCTGACCCTCGATCAAATCGCCGACAACATAAGGTTTAAAGATCAGGATTAACACCCCGCCGGCAAAGTTAGCCAGACTTCCCTGTAGAGCCAGTCCAATTGCCAGGCCGGCAGCACCAAGAACGGCAATAAAGGAGGTGGTGGCAATGCCGATCATTGAGGCGACACTGATCAGCAGTAGCGCTTTTAGCCCCCATGAGAGTAAATTACTGAAGAAGGGAACCAGAGTTGGATCGGCTTTTGATTTTTCAAGAGTTTTTTTGGTGAGTTTAACAAAAATACTAATCACCCAAAGACCAATAATCAGGGTAATAAGCGCCAAGGCGACCTTGGGGACATAGAGCATGAAGAGTTCAATCGCTTTATCACTGTACTGGCTGTACTTTTCCATAATTTCTCCTGTTAGTAGAACGTGTTGCTGGGTCTCCTGAACCAGGGACCCCCCAATGAATAAAAGAAGACCATTTTTATCCGCTTAACTGTAACAGACCTTTCACGACTGTCAACTCACTTGCCTTCTTAAAGCTCTTTTGTTAAAAAGTAGTGTTAATTATAAGCATACTATCTAAGGAGATAATTTAATTATGGGATTGATGTCTGGTAAACGGGGAGTAATTTTTGGTGTAGCAAACGATAAAAGTATTGCTTGGGGGGTGGCTCAACAGCTGCATGCTGCGGGAGCTGAACTGGCATTTACTTATTTAAATGAAGCATTGGAGCGGCGGGTTCGCCCTCTGGCTGACAGCCTTGGTTCTACAATCATCCTCCCTTGTGATGTGCAGAATGAAGAAGAAATGGTTGCAGTATTCAGTGAACTGGAAAAACAGTGGGGCAAAATTGATTTTGTGGTTCATGCCATCGCTTTTGCTAATCGTGAAGATTTGAAGCGCCCCTTCAGCCAAACCAGCCGTGAAGGATTTCAGTTGGCTTTAGGTGTCAGTGCTTATTCGCTCGTTTCCATGACCCGTTGTGCACTGCCGGTTCTAAAGGATGGCGCTAGCATTATCACCATGACTTACCTCGGTTCAGTCCGTACCATTCCAGCATATAATGTCATGGGTGTGGCTAAAGCAGCGTTGGAATCTTCGGTTCGTTATCTGGCAGCAGAATTGGGTGAAAAGGGGATTCGGGTTAATGCTGTTTCTGCCGGACCGATTAAAACCCTCGCAGCAGCCGGGATTGCTGATTTTAAGAAAAAGCTCAGTGTTGCTGAAGAACGTGCTCCGCTGAAACGACTGGTTAATCAGGAAGATGTCGGTAAAGCGTCACTTTATCTTTTGTCCGATCTCTCTTCCGGAGTGACTGGCGAAGTTCATTATGTTGATGGCGGGTTTAATATAGCTGCTGGTTAATTTTTTTAGATTATCAAATAAAGTGGGGACACGTATCAAGTACTTGTCCCCCTTTTTGTTTGATGTATTTGTCTGGATTTGTGAATGATCGAAGGGAAAACCGGCGGCCTTAAGGCAAGTCAAATTAAGGCACTGGAACGGATTTACCGACGTAAATTGCCTGCCAATGAGATGGTCACGGGTGAATTGGCTCGCTATTTAACCGAGTTGTCTCAAGAATTGAAGCGGCAGCTTGGTTTGATTATTGATCGCTCTGGGACGATCCAGTATGTCATTGTTGGTGATGACCGGGAAATATTGATCCCCGATCTTTCGAGATACGCTCTGGGTCGGAGTGGCTTGCGTGGTCTGCGTTGTGTTCATACTCATCTAAAACAGGAGCCTCTAAGCCGGGATGACTTGACTGACCTGGAACTGCTACGTTTGGATGTTATGGCGGTTATTGGTGTTGGTGAGGATGGGTTGCCAAGTCAATTTTCTTATGCACATTTATTACCGACTAAACAGAAATCGCAAATTGAAACCGTTGAACTGAAGGATTTCCATCGCTTTAATCTTGATTTTTCTGCATTTATCCACGCTCTCGATCAGGAAATGGAGCGGGTTGCTGCCGAGACAATCGACCTTGCTGATGGCCGAGAGCGAGCACTGTTGATTTCTGTAGGACAAGCGAGTCGGCTGAAGGTTGAAGACTCCATGGCTGAGCTTGATGAACTGGCTCGAACCGCCAACCTTGTAGTGATCGATCAGGTTATTCAGCGTCCTCGTAAGTTTAATCCACGATTTTTGGTTGGGGAAGGTAAACTGCGAGAAATCATCATCCGTGCTCTACAGCAACGTGCAACGTTGTTGGTATTTGATCAGGACTTGACCCCGAATCAGATTCGTTCAATTTCAGAAATCACTGAAATGAAGGTTATTGACCGCAGCCAGTTGATTCTGGACATCTTTGCCAAACGTGCGCAATCCCGGGATGGAAAGGTGCAAGTCGAATTGGCACAGTTGAAATATATCCTTCCTCGGCTGTCGGGAAAAGGAACTGCCATGTCCCGCCTCATGGGTGGAATAGGGGGGCGTGGGCCGGGTGAGACTAAGCTGGAAACTGATCGACGACGCATCCGTGATAAGATCCGGCGCTTGGAGAAACAACTTGATTCTCTCGGGCGGGGGCGGATACAGCGGCGGCAGAAACGGATTCGTGCCGGGCTGCCGATTGTTTCTATTGTGGGTTACACAAATGCTGGGAAATCAACTTTGTTGAATGCGCTGACACAGAGTGATGTATTAACCGAAGATTTACTCTTTGCTACCCTGGACACAGCGACTCGACGACTCCGTTTTCCCTTAGACCGGGAAGTGATTATCACTGATACAGTTGGTTTTATCCGGGATTTGCCTCCCAGTTTGATTGGTGCCTTTAAGGCCACATTGGAAGAGTTGGAGGATGCTGACTTGTTACTCCACTTGGTAGATCTGTCAAATCCCCGTTTTGATGAGCAGATTAATTCGGTTGATAAAATTCTTAATGATCTGAATCTGGGAACCCAACAGCGTTTGTTGGTATTTAATAAAATTGATCAGGTTTCTGCTGAGGATTTGCCGCATATCTGCCGTCGTTATGAAGCAGTGTCGGTCTCTGCTCTAAAGCGTAAAAGTTTTGGACCCTTGCTGGACGAAATGCAGAGGCGTTTCTGGCCAGAAGAGGATGTCTCTTCGCTTTTAAAAAGTTAAACTTGACTTTAGGGCCCATTTTTATTAGGCTAGGGTTAGTTATGGCTAATGTTCGTAGCGGTGTGGCGACCCGGAGATTGTAAATGATTAAGTATTTTTCAATATTGTTATTACTCCTATTTTTTGGTTGCCAACCAGCGCAACAGATGATGGGAATTTTGCCCCATAGCGAGAAAATTCCAGAGTCGGTTGCAACTGAGGTGGAACCCGTTCAAACACCACCAGCAGTTATCGAGAAAAAACAACAATCTGTGGTCTCAAAACTTGAACTGCCCGCTGCAACAACCCCCCCAATACCAATTACCGAATATTTGCAAACAAATTCTGTGCTGCCCTATTTTGGTGATTTTCCCCTGAGCGAACATCCCCGGGTTGATAACTTGGTTAAACGATATAGCGGTCCAAGCAAAAGAACATTCAGTCTTTGGCTTGAAAGAGCTGGACGCTATATACCAAAAATTCAGAGGGTGTTTGCTGATGAGGGTGTTCCTCTTGATCTGGCCTATCTGGCTATGATTGAATCTGGATTTAATGTCCGTGCTTATAGCTGGGCTCATGCAGCTGGCCCCTGGCAGTTTATTGAAAGTACTGGTCGGTTGTACGGCTTAAATAATGACTGGTGGCAGGATGGACGGTTGGATCTGGAAAGGTCAACCCGTGCTGCCGCTCAGCATTTAAAATATCTGCATAAGCGTTTTGATGGTGATTGGTTTTTGGCCGTAGCTGCATATAATGCTGGTGGCGGGACAATCCGTAAAGCTGTTAGAAAGAGCGGTAGTCGGGATTTTTGGGTTTTGACTGAAGGCAATGTACTACAGGAAGAAACCAAGAATTACTTGCCAAAATTACTGGCAGCTTTGACTCTTGTAAAGAGTCTAGAGGTATACGGGTTTGATGATTTAAAACTTTCTGAGCCCCTCGAATATGAAACTGTGACATTGGAAACAACGACTGACCTTGAAATAGTTGCCAAGTTTTGCGGTATCAGCTATCTGGATTTAAAAGAACTGAATCCTGCGTTGAAGCGCTGGTGTACTCCTCCTGGAGTGACAGATTATCAGCTACGAATCCCATTGGGAAGTGCCGATCAAGTCAGAGCTCTCTATTCTGAACTCCCCAAGGATCAGCGCGCGAGTTATCATCGACATCAGATAAAATCGGGGGATACTCTCCAGGGGTTGGCGCGAAAATATAAAATTCGCATCGACGATATTGTTGCGCTGAACAAAATTAAGAACCCACGGGCTTTGCAGATTGGTTTTAATCTGATTCTGCCACTGAAGGAGGGGTTTACCTCTCTTCCCACGAGTACTTTGGAAGATAGTTACGTTCGTAGCCGGCGGAAAATTTATAAGGTGCGCAGTGGTGACAGCCTCTGGTCAATCTCCCAACGTTTTAGTGTCACACAAAAAGAATTGCGGGTCTGGAATAAACTGGGTTGGAGTAATCTTCTTCGTCCAGGACAGGTTCTTGCGGTTTCAAAAGCGGGGCGTAATACTGTAGCAAGGGTCAAGATACAAAAAGGGCCGTCTCGTAAATTGATTTATAAGGTTGTCTCCGGGGATACTCTTTGGGATATTAGTCGTCAGTTTAAAGTTGCAACAGAACAGATACGCAGTTGGAATGCCCTTTCCCATGGACATGTTCTCCAGCCAGGTCAAAAGTTGACCTTGATGGTTTCGTCAAGCCAGCAGGGTTGATAACACACGCAGCATACTCCTGATCCTTCGTTTTTTTCAGGAAACCTTCTTGTTGCATCGATTTCTCCTCCCTTCACTCAAAACTAAAGAATGTCAGAAAAAGGGGAGAAGTTTATCCCCACTGATTGTTTTGACATTTCCTCCACAGATTGCTAAGGTTCGGCGCTGGAATATGCTGGATTTTAATCTCTTCTGTCAGTTATTGGTTAAAGGATTATCTAAATGCTTAATATATTAATCTCAGTTGCCTGCTCAGCTTTGTCATCTGCCCTGATGATGAGGTTTGTCTCCCCTAACATGTGGATAGCTATGGCTGTTTCCGCCGTGGTCTTTGCGGCTATTTTTATGTTGCTTACCCGGATTACGATGAAAAAAGTGGGTGCTCTGATGGAAGTTGCCCAGCGGGACATGATGGCAAATCGGACTGATAAGGCGATTAAAGAGCTTCAGAATGGTTTGAAATATGGTGCCTGGCAGATCTACGTCAAACAGCAAATACACTCGCAAATCGGAACTATCTACTATTTGAAACGTGATTTCAAAGAGGCGGTTCCTTTTCTTGAAAAAGGTTTTGTCCGTAACTGGGTGGGCATGGCAATGTTGGCGATCACCTATATGAAAAAAAATAAAACTAGTAAGATGATTGAAACATTTGGTAAAGCAGTTTCGGGGAATCGTAAGGAGCCAATGGTTTACGCTGTCTACGCTTTTTGCCTGGATCGTGTTGGTGAACGAAGTAAGGCAGTTGAAGTATTGAAAAAAGGTATTTCTAAAACAAGTGATGAGCGTCTACAGGAAAATATGGATCTGCTGGGGGCTGGTAAAAAGATGAAGATGAAGGCTTTCGGTGATATGTGGTACCAGTTCCACTTGGAAAAGCAGGGGGCTATTATCAAAAAGCAAACAAAAGCAATGACCGGTCGCCGCAAGCAGGTCTTGCGCTAAGGAGCTGTAAATAAATAACATGACCTCTTGCATATCAGCTTCAGGCCATCTTTGACCGAACCTCAATCACCAAATCCTCAAAGTAGCCCTGCTACATCTGCGGTTTGCTTCAATCAGTTCAGCCAAATCTGACCAAAATCTGAGCGCAATATTAACCACGCTATTTATTTACAGCTCCTAAGGATTCATCTATGGCTAAAAAGAAAAAAACGGCCAAATCAAAAAAACAAGAATTCAATCAAGACCCCTTCAGAAATTTGAAGGGGTTTGCTGTTTCTGAGCCAGAAAAAAAAGAACTGAAGCCTCCAGAACAAAAACGTTCTTATGAAAAGGTTTTTGGCTCCTTTGCTGAAGAGATGGAGATGCTTGGTGTTGAACAGCTAAGGCCAGGAGTCGATATTGAAAAGGAATTTGTTGACGCCCCATCAGTTACAGATAACTTTACGGATGAAACTAAAGATCAGACCGATGAAGAGTTGTTTTTTGCTGCGGTCAATGGTTTTTCAGTACGTTTTCAGGATCACTTGCCAGATGAAAATCAGCCTGGTATGAAAGCAGTCCCGCGGCGGATGAAACAACTGAAGCAAGGTAATTTAACTCCTGATGCATCTCTGGATTTGCATGGTTGTCTACGTGCCGAGGTAGTGGAAAAACTGCGCCACTTTCTCCAGAATGCTCAACAGCAGGCCTGGCAGACCTTGCTGGTCATTACTGGAAAGGGGTTGCATTCTGAGGACGGAACCACGATTTTACGCGATGAAGCAGAACAATTCTTGTCTGGTGAAGGACAGAAATTTGTCGCTGAATGGGGACGTGCACCAAAGCAGTATGGTGGGGATGGCGCTTTAATTTTGTTTTTGCGGAAAAAATGTAAATGATTTGTAAACCGATTCCTTTTAAGCGCGTTGAATGAGCATAAGACACTTAACTCAACCCATAATAAAGGAGAAAGAAATGAAAAGTGTTCTAAAAATGTCCCCGTTTATCTGGTCTGTCGCTCTGATGCTTATGTTAACACCGGTTGCTTTTGATTTTTCAACTGGCACTCTGACCTCAACCACAGCGTATGCCCAAGGTGGCAACGGCGGTGGCAACGGCGGTGGTGAAGGTGCTGGTGAAGGTGCTGGTGAAGGTGCTGGTGAAGGTGCTGGTGAAGGTGCTGGTGAAGGTGCAGGCGAAAGTGCAGGCGAAAGTGCAGGCGAAAGTGCAGGCGAAAGTGCAGGTGGTGGAACCGCAGATGGAACTTGTGATGGTACCGGTCCAGGAATGGAAGAAGGCACCAATGTGGGATCGGCTCAGGGTGTTGGACCTCAAGATCAATCTATGACCCAAACTCGTGAGCAGGTTCGTGAGCAGGTTCGTGAGCAGGTTCAGGATCCAGCTACTCAGGTAGATGAAGATGATGATGAAACAACTCAGGTGGATGATGAAGAAACACCTGATGAAGAAACAACAACTTAAGCTTCTTAATTACTGTCTTAAATCAAAACTGCCGTACGGAATTTCTAGCGTTACCGAGAAAATACCCGTGCGGCAGTTTTGCATTATTCTCTTAAGTAAAAAACCTCCATTTTTTCATATCTGTAACTCATCCTTCTATTTATAATCCAGGGGTATCAAAACGATTTTATTGTTCTGGTTTTTTAGTTATCCAATGATGATAAGAAAAATAGTGTTCCTGTTTCTTGACTGGCATGGTGTGTTAGCCTATATTTTAAACACGTGTTGATTATGTTGCCGTGGTTAATGAGCTAAGCCGATATTCCATCGTGAATTGACGATTTAAGAGATACAGGAGAAAATAATGGGACAGATTTATGCTGATAATTCCCTTTCAATCGGCCGGACTCCTCTGGTGCGACTGAATCGGGTAATTGCGCCCGGTGGGGCAAATGTCTATGGAAAAGTTGAAGGGCGCAATCCAGCCTATTCGGTGAAGTGTCGTATAGGTGCATCGATGATTCAGGATGCACAACTAAAAGGGACATTGAAACCAGGCATGGAGATTGTTGAGCCAACCAGCGGTAATACCGGGATTGCCCTCGCCTTTGTTGCTGCTGCGAAGGGGATTCCATTGACATTGACCATGCCCGAGACAATGAGCATAGAACGTCGCAAGGTTCTGAAAGCTTTTGGCGCGAAGCTGATTTTAACTGCTGGATCGAAAGGGATGGCTGCTGCTGTTGCTGAAGCTGAGCGGATAGCTGAGGAGAATCCTGAGCGTTATCTATTGCTACACCAATTCAAAAATCCGGCAAATCCTGAGATTCATGTTAAGACCACTGGCCCAGAAATCTGGGAGGATACCGAAGGACAGATTGACGTTTTGGTCTCTGGAGTTGGAACTGGAGGGACTATCAGTGGGATCTCTCACTATATCAAAAATGTTCAGGGGAGGGCGATAATTTCAGTTGCCGTAGAGCCAGCTGCCAGCCCTGTGATCAGTCAACACCTTGCGGGTGAAATGTTGCAGCCAGGGCCACATAAAATACAGGGAATTGGTGCTGGTTTTATTCCTGAAACACTTGATTTGGATATGGTGGATCGAGTTGAATTGGTCAGCAACGATGAAGCGTATGAATTTGCCAGACGCTTGACCTTGGAAGAGGGTTTACTCTCAGGAATTTCCTGTGGCGCGGCAACTGCAGTTGCCGCCAGATTATCTGCACATCCTGAATTTGCTGGTAAAAATATTGTTGTGATTCTTCCCGATTCCGGTGAACGATATTTAAGTAGCGACTTATTTACTTAAATGTATCGGTAAAGCCGATCCTTAAGGTGTTACAGCCATTTATCAGAATCTTGACCTGATCTGTGCATCCCTTTGTCCCTGATACACGATGGTCGGAATTATTTCTTAGTCAGCACATTTTCCTGAAATCATCTTTCTCCGTAGGATTTTGATCTTTGTTGAAATATGCTATGCTCATTAATTCTGTTGAGTAGATTTTGTTATGGTTTTTTGTGAGGATTGTACATGTACGAACCACCAGAGAAACAGTTGGAGCAGGATGAACTTGGAGATAATATTGGTCTGATTGGCATCCTGAATCAGTCCATTTTATCTCTTGATAGTCTGGATGATGATTATGCTGATGGCCGAAGTGAGATGGAATCTCTCCAGGCTCGTTTGCTTGCCGGTCAATTTCGTTTGGCAGTATTGGGTCAGTTTAAGCGTGGGAAGAGCACCTTGTTAAACGCTTTGCTTGGGGATAAATTGCTGCCGACAGATATTCTCCCGGTGACTGCAATTCCCACTTTTATTAGTGCGGCAGAGAGTGTCGATGTTCTTGTCGATTTCGAAAATGATGTTGATCCGGTAAAGTTCACTCCATCATCTGCTAACCCTCTGGGGGATTTCCTGGCAGATTACGTGACTGAGGAGGGAAATCCGCACAACCAACGTCAGGTAGAGCGGGTCGAAATCGGTCATCCCTCAGCAATCCTCAAGCAGGGTGTTGTCCTCATCGATACTCCCGGTATTGGCTCGACCCATAAGCATAATACCGAAGTGGCTTATCGGATTCTTCCACAGTGTGATGCTGCCCTTTTTCTTGTTTCTCCAGATCCCCCTATTACTGAAATAGAACTCGATTATCTGAAAGAAATCCGGCAGAGATTACCCCAAACTTTTTTTATTTTGAATAAGATTGATTTTCTTGATGAGCAAGAGAAAACTGCCTCACTCAGATTTTTGGCCGATCAATTAGCGCCATTTTGTGATGGTGTTCCACTGGTGTTGGCGGTTTCAGCTCGCATGGGCTTAGAAGCACGATTGTCTGGTGATGCTGCTGGCTGGAAAGACAGTGGTATGCAACAGGTTGAACAAAATCTGATCGATTTTTTTGCTCGGGAAAA
>JASJGT010000248.1:0-8294 GCA_033791405.1 Desulfuromusa sp. | reverse complement strand
TATTTTTCTCCAGCAGCGCCAGAGCATTCTGCAGTTGAGATGTACGTTTGGTCTGATCCTTTTCGACCACCAGAATCAGTCGACTTGAATCAGTTGTCTGATATTGACGCCGTAATCTATCGGCCTCAAGGCGCAATTGTGACCACTCCATATCAGCGTTGAAGTCGCTTAACTGACTTTTCAGCTCAGTATCATCAGCAGCCGAAAATGGGATAATCTGAACATTACCATCCCAATCGACAACCTGCTTAGCCGAGTGATATTCCTCCAACAGACAATGAAAATTGCTGCCACCGAAACCGAGGGCACTGATCCCGGCACGGCGGGGGTGATCGCCCCGGGTAACCCATGGCCGCGCTTCGGTATTGACATAAAATGGGGTGTCGGCAGCAGTCAGGCTCTCGGCCGGCTGATCAACTTTAATCGTTGGCGGTAAAACCTTGTGATACAGAGCCAGACTGGCTTTAATTAATCCGGCAACCCCGGCAGCCGCTTTAGCGTGGCCAATCTGTGATTTAATTGAACCCAGGGCACACCACGGTTTTTCAGCCTTACCAAAGACGTCATGCAGAGCAGCAACCTCAACGGCATCCCCTACCCTGGTGCCAGTACCATGGCCTTCTATCAATTCAATCGTATCAGGAGTTACGTTACCCTGTTCATAAGCACGTCTAAACGCTTTTGCCTGTCCCTTGGCACTAGGTTCATAGATCGCCGAACCACTTCCATCGCTTGATGCCCCGAGTCCTTTGACAACTGCATAGATATTGTCGCCATCGCGTTCGGCATCATCAAGACGTTTCAGAACAACAATCCCCAACCCTTCGCCCAGTGTGGTGCCATCAGTATTAGCGTCGTAGGGGCGCGCATGGCCTGAGGGTGACAAGGCCGGAGTTTTACTGAAACAGGTATACATGAAGATATCATTAAAAGTATCAATACCACCGGTAACAGCCATATCGGAACGCCCCGAGCTGAGCTCAAGTATCGCTAAATTAAGGGCACTCAACGAGCTGCCGCAAGCAGCGTCAACGGTACAGTTGGTGCCGCCAAAATTGAAGTGCTTGCTGATTCGGCCGGCAACAACATTCCCAAGCAGACCTGGAAAGGAGTTTTCCTGCCACGGAACGTAGGAATCAGAGATCCGCTTGATGACATCTTCAGCGAGCTCTTTTTCAACCCCGGCATCCGCCAAAGCCTCTTTCCAACGTGGATAACCGAGTCGCGCACCGAGAGGAACAACCAGTTCCAGCGTTCCGGTGATACCAAGAATGACGCTAACCCGTTCGTGGTCAAACTCTTTTTCAGGCGTATAACCAGCGTCTTTAAGAGCCTGCTCAACCGCCAGCAGACCCAGTAGTTGTGAAGTGTCAATCGCCTCTATAGCATTCGGCAAGATACCGTAATCCATCGGGCTGAATTCAACTGGCGAGAGGAAACCGCCCAGCTTGGCATAAACTTTATCTGCCACCTTGGGATCCTGATCGTAGTAATCGTCAGAACGCCAGTGGCTTTCTGGCACCTCGGTGATTGCATCAACGCGGTTTTTGATATTAGTCCAGAATCTTCCGGTATTATCAGCCTGTGGATATATGGAACCTAGACCGATGATAGCAATAGGTACGGTGTTTACCGGGTGATTTTTGTCTCTACTGTCAGTTTTCAACTGAGAAACTCCTTGATCTCTTCAATTTCCAAAGGTGCCAGCATACTGGAATCAAATTGGAACTGGCTGTCCTGCTGTTTTAGTTGATTTGCGCGCTGCAGCACTGCAGCACCAAAAAGGATATTATATGCGACGGTCACAACCTTGCGTTGCGCCACATTTTCTAAAAATGACTCGCGAGCCCATTCGTTGAAAGCCCCCATCGCTGGACCGCACCAGATTTGATAATCAATTTTACGAGAAGTCTCACCCCGATTGGCCCAAACAGGAGATTGTCCAAGATACCAGCGAAACACCAGAGCCATTTTGTATTTTGGGTCAGCCTCTCCCTTTTCTACCTGACGGGGATCGCGTACAGCAAAATAGCTGCGAGTCTGTTCCCAGACAGTCTCCAGGGGAGCCCGGAAAAATGTCTTTTCCAGTTTTTCTCGCTCCGCCACTGGGAGTTCTTCCATGCTGTCATAAGCACGATACAATTCATAAAGCTTATGCGCGCGGATAGAAAACATGGTGCCACGTTTTACCACTTGAACCTTGACACCCATTTCAAACATATCGCCCGATGGTGCCATGGTGATATCTGCCTGCCGAGTTTCAGCCAACATTTTTCGCACTTCATCACAGGTGCCAGATTCGATGCAGGCCTGATTGACCGATCCGGTCACCAAATAGGCAGCACCCATAGAAAAGGCGGCCAAAGCAGAAGCCGGAGTTGAAATTCCACCTCCCAAACCGACCCGAAGCTTTTGGCGATAACCATATCTTCGTTGAAACTGCTCTTTTTGCGCCATTATTGTTGGAAATAAGGATAGTGCCGGACGGTTATCGGTATGCCCACCTGAGTCGGCTTCAACTGTCACATCCTGTGCAACCGGAATCTCCGAAGCCATTTCAGCTTGTGCAGCTGTCAAATCACCCGCTGCAACCAGTTGGCTCAATAACTTCCCTGGAGGTGGTGCAAAAAAACGGGCGGCAACTTCTTCACGGGAAACCTTGGCAATAATTCGGTTTGGAACAACCACCTCACCTTGATCGTTACGATGGATACCCATGGTGCGATAGCGAACAATCGGCAGAGTCAGGGCAAGAAAGGCAGAAGCCTCAATAAGTCGAATTTCATGCCGCAAGTAAAGCTCAACCAGAGCCTTTTCCAATTCCGGCTCGGTAGGGCTATGGATCAGATTAAAGCCAAAAGGAAAGCCTGATTGTTTTAAACTGACAATGGCAACGTCAACATCCTCCAAACTTTGTCCGGCAGCTCCAAAAAAACCAAGCATTCCCGCCTGGCCAAATTCCTGAGCCATTTTGACAGAACTGATCCCCTTAGCCATGGATCCACCCAGATAAGGGTAACGAATTCCATGATCCTGACAAAATCGGGAATCGCCAAGATTTTCCAGTGGAGAAGGAAGGACCATTCCCGAAAACTTCCTGGACGTCTGCTGAGTATCAGGATTTGCATATGCAGTTCCATTGTACAGCTCTGTTTCACCATCATTTGTTGACAAAAACAGTGGTTTTCGAATATGCCGAAGTTGTGAAATTATATTATTATCTGCTTTGCTATCAATGCTGACAGGATAAAAAAAGCCAACCGGATCAGCATTGTTTGTAGCTGCAATCTTCAAAATTAGTCCCCTAAAGTGATTCCAAAGCTGCTTGAATCTGGTCAACAATCTTCTTTGGTGTCGAAGCCCCGGCGGTTAGACCGATCTTCTGGAATTTCCGCAAATCGTCCAAAGGCAATTCATCCACTGTTTCAACGTGCAGCGCTGTGGTTCCATTTGTTTCTACCACCTGAGCTAAGCGTCTGGTATTACTGCTGTTGTACCCTCCAGCAACAATGACAAAATCGCTTTGATCTGCAATTTTAGTTGCTTCGGTTTGACGCATTTTTGTCGCATCACAGATTGTAGGAAGAATGATGAGATCAAGACCTTCGCGTTTTAACAACTCTCGGCTGATTGCATCAAAAATCTGCTTATCCTGAGTGGTCTGTGCTGCAAGACAGTATTCAAGGTTTGGATCAAGATCACACTTCTGGCACTCTTCAAGACTATCAAAAACGACAGTATCACCAGCAGCATAGCTGAGCAGACATTTCACTTCTGGATGAGCTTCCTCACCAAACAGGAGCAGGACACGTCCCTTGTCAGTATTTTCTTCAATTAATAAACAGGCATCCTTCACCTTGGGACAGGTCGCATCAATAACATGAATACCGCGCTGAGACAGGGAATGTTGCACCTGCTTGGTAATGCCATGGGCACGAATAACAACGATTGAACCGGCAGGAATTTCTTCAGGAGAATCGGCGCTGATAACCCCTTTTTCTGCATATTCTGCAACCACTTGGGGATTGTGAATAATAGAACCGAGAATGTAAATATCCCCAGAGATATTTTTCTTCTCTATTATTTCGTCCAACTTATGTAATGCCAGGCTAACCCCCATACAGAAGCCAGCACTTTTAGCGCGAATGAACTCCATCAAACACCTCGATAAAAAATCTGAGAAGATGTTCCACAAACTTGATATTTTGTCATCAAATAGCTGCTTAAAGCAAGGCTTTTAGGGAATTTTTATTGATAAAGGGTAGTATTCAGCGCCTGATTTTTGACTAAAAAAAGACCAGATCATTTAGATCTGGTCTTTTGAATTTTAATGGAGCGGGAAACGAGATTCGAACTCGCGACGTCAACCTTGGCAAGGTTGCACTCTACCACTGAGTTATTCCCGCTCAAATAAGCCCGCTGTGACGAGCGGGTGTATGTATAGCAAAACGTTTTGTCGAGTGTCAATAAAATTTTGAGCCGATTATTTTGCTGGCGGCGCAAAAAGTACCCTACTGCGTTACTGCATTTTTGCAGGATCTCGACATACACATGTATGCCTTCTCCCCTGAAAAAACACTAAGACTTGTAGTGCGTACTTTTTGCTTAGCCATCTCATAGATTTTTAGAGATCTTTTTCATTTTGCAAAAACCTTAAAAAACTTGACAAAATAATCAATGCCGGACCAAACGGTCAGAAACAATGAAACATAGAAAACAAAAATGCCGGCGTTATGGAGTGACGGGTAGAGGAAATCGAACTGCACCCCAAAAAACCAATAATATCGGTAATGGAGCAACAACCCGACAATTGCAATCATCTGAAAAATAGTTTTGTATTTTCCCAGATCACTAGCAGCAATAACAATCCCTTCTGAAGAAGCAATAGAACGGATACCAGAAACAATGAGCTCTCGGGCAAGGATCACAAAAACCGCCCAGGCCGGCACACGGCCAAGTGGAATGAGCATGATCAAGGCAGCCATAACGATCAATTTATCAGCCAGAGGGTCAAGGAATTTTCCGAGAATTGTTACAATTTCCCACTTTCGTGCCAGATAACCATCTAACCAGTCGGTCATCGAGGCGGCGGTAAAAACAACTGCCGCCCATAAACAACTCTGCTTTGACTCAAATAACAACAAAAACACAATAACCGGGACGGCTGCAATCCGAGACAGAGTTAGAATATTTGGTAGATTCAGTAATTTTGTATCACTTGCCATCAAAAAATATCCTGTGATCGGGAGTAATAGTCAAAGTAATGTTTTACCCGTTTGACATAATTTTGAGTTTCTTCATACGGGGGGATACCACCATACTTACGAACTGCGCCCGGTCCGGCATTATAAGCCGCTAGTGCATAATCCAGATTACTGTCAAAAGAATCAAGCATTTTACGTAAATAAAGTGATCCACCGTGAATGGATTCAGACGGATCAAAAGGGTTGTAGACTCCAACCTCTTTTGCGGTATCAGGCATGAGCTGCATCAACCCTTGCGCACCCTTGGAAGAGATAACCCGTGGGTTAAAGTCACTTTCAACCTTGATCACAGCTTTAATCAACGCCCGGTCCAACTGAAACCTTTGTGCCGACTGTTCAATAAAATCTTCCAGATTACCCTTTTTTATTTCACCCGTATAAAAGCGAAACTTCGTTGAGGTAGGGACATTGGTAAAATGCATCTTCCCCTGTGCATCAACATAACGATAAATTCCCGCAGAGCAAAAGCTGCTTAATAACAACACCAGCAGCAGGGAAAATCCAAAACATAGCCGAAATTCCTTAATCATGAGTAATCTATAACCTTCATGGACACCCCTGTCAAGGAAACGTTACAGATAAGTCGGTGCAACTTGACAACTCTTAAGTCGGGACAGATAATGCCGTTCACGCTTTCCATATCTTTTTTAGGCCACACGCCGGTGAGGATAAAAATGAAGATTACCACCGATTTTTTAGTTATTGGAACCGGGATTGCCGGGCTCTCTTATGCCCTAAAAGTCGCCGATCAGGGAACTGTCTCGCTGGTAACCAAGCGTGATATTGATATTTCGGCAACCCAGTTAGCCCAGGGTGGCATTGCGACAGTTTTTTCTGATGAAGATAGTTTTGCCTCCCATGCTAAAGACACAATGGTGGCTGGTGCCTATCTCTCCGATCCTGAGGTTGTCGATCTGGTTGTTCAGGCTGGACCTCAAGCAATTCACGACCTGATTGATTGGGGGGTTAAGTTCAGCCGCAATTCAGACAATCTGTACGATCTGACCCGTGAGGGGGGACACAGTTATCGACGCATCCTTCATGCCAAGGATGCCACGGGTCGTGAGATTGAACGAGCCTTGGTTGATGCGGCACTCAATCATCCCAATATTACCCTCTACCAACACCATATTGCGGTTGACCTCATCACCGAAAACAAAGTTTTACTTAAAAACATCGATCAGAACCGCTGCCTTGGCGCGTACGTTCTAAACAAGAAAAGCAGGGAAGTGATGACCTTTGGTGCTGAGTTTACAGTTCTGGCGACCGGGGGAGCAGGTAAAGTTTATTTCTTTACTTGTAATCCTGACATTGCAACCGGTGATGGGGTGGCTATCGGATGGCGGGCTGGGGCAGATGTTGGCAACATGGAATTCATGCAATTTCACCCGACTACCCTTTATCATCCACACGCCAAATCATTCCTGATTTCAGAAGCAGTCCGCGGAGAAGGTGGAATCCTGCGACGTGGGGATGGTTATGCGTTTATGCCTGACTATCACGAGTTGAAGGATCTGGCACCACGCGATATTGTGGCGAGGGCCATTGACAGTGAGATGAAAAAAACCGGTGCCGACTGCGTATTCCTGGACATCACCCATAAAGATCCAGATTTTATCAAAGATCATTTTCCGATGATTAACGAAACCTGCCTCGGCTTTGGCATTGACATGACTAAAGAACCAATCCCGGTAGTTCCGGCAACACACTACCTCTGTGGCGGGTTATGTGCCGACAAAAATGGGGAAACCAACATACACAATCTATTTGCTATCGGTGAAGTTTCCTGCACCGGGCTCCATGGTGCCAACCGCCTGGCCAGCAATAGTCTTCTCGAAGGGATTGTCTTTGCCAAAAAAGCCGCAGAAATTTCGCTATCACGCCTTGGTGAACAAAACCCAAAAAATATGAGTGTCCCCCCTTGGGATTGCGGGAATGCAACAGACAGTGACGAGGAAGTTATCGTTGCCCACAACTGGGATGAAATTCGCCGTTGCATGTGGAACTACGTCGGTATTGTCCGTTCTGATAAACGTTTACAGCGGGCGATGAATCGGATCCTTCTGATTCAAAAAGAAATTGATGAATACTATTGGGATTTCCTGCTGACTTCTGACTTGATTGAGCTGCGCAATATCACCACAGTTGCCAGGTTGATTGTTCAAAGTGCCTTGTCACGCCATGAAAGTCGTGGGCTACACTACACCATTGACTACCCAGCCCGGGATGATATTAATTTCCAACACGACACAATAATTCCCGGTGCTCAGTACTCAGGCGAAGAATGATGTGCTAACAAAAATACAATGGGGTAAATATTTTGGATATCGATACAATCCGGAAGAAAATCAATCAGCTTGATAATGACCTGCTGCGCATATTTAATGAGCGAGCAGCTTTGGCTCTTGAAATAGGCAAAGTGAAGAAAAGATTAGACCTGCCAATCTACGATCCCAAGCGGGAAAAATTGATTTTTGAACGGATACAAAGAGAAAACAGCGGTCCCTTGGATAATTCGGCTATCATCCGATTATTTGAGCGGGTGATCGATGAAAGCCGCAGTCTGGAACGGACGCACACAAAAGGAAGTCACTGAAATGCTTGTTATTATGAAAAGAAAAGCCACTGAGGGGAACCTGGAGCAAGTTAAGCAATTTCTGGTTGAGCAGGATTGCGATTTCCATCAATCAACGGGAGCTGATCGAATTATTCTTGGAGTTGTTGGTGATACCAGCAATATCGATTGCAAATCACTCAAGAAAATTGCCGGGGTATTGGATTATTATAAAATCCCTGATGAAGAGTAGAGGTAGAGGGGAGCCACTTATTAACCCATGATGATTTCGCAAAAAGTCATAAGATGGCTAAGCAAAAATTTCGATCTACAAGGCGGAGTGGTTTTTCAGGGGCGAAGGCATACACAAAGTAATTCTAGATCCTGAAAAACCACTGGAACACCGAAGATCGAAATTTTTTCGACGCCATTAACCAATAACTTCAGATTTGGTGAATACAGTCCGGAGAACCTGC
>JASJGT010000247.1:0-4442 GCA_033791405.1 Desulfuromusa sp. | reverse complement strand
GTTACTTTCTTCGACGATTTGTTCAAGAATTGGCTTAGCCTGACGCAATAGACCCATCTGCTTAATAAATGTTTGTCCAAGCTCCAAAGCTTTAAGACCTAATCGGTAGTTTTCTGTTGCTTTGTTCTGTTCAATATAACCCCGTGATTCCAAAGTTGCGAGGAGTCGAAAAACATTGTTTTTATGTAGCTTCAGGCGTTTGCTTAGTTCGGTGACACCAAGCTCATCAATATCGCCATGAAATTGCTCGAGCAGGTCGAGGGCGTGAGAAACTGCTTGAATGATGTACTCTGATTTATCTTTTTTGACCATGATCTTATTACCCTTTTTGTGTTTTTATTATATATAGAGAAATAACCCTATATTCAGGAAGAGTTTCTGTCAAGCAATATGGTTGATGCTTCGAGAGAAAATCCCCACCTTTTTATGAATTATAGAATGGCGTTCTATTGTTGTCAAATAAAGTTATTTTATTATCGTTTTGTTGCTGTAGGGGATGTTTTTTTTAATTGTGAAAGCGGGGTTTTGTGGGTCAGGATATTTACTGATTTTCTTTGATTAATTCTCGCAGAACACTGGTTGCGTAACTCCCTTTTGGTAGGGTGAAACAGAGGGTTATAGAATGATCTTCTGAAACTTTTATTTTGGGTTCAATCAGGGGAACTCTAAGTGGGCGGCGCTCTCCTGTCATTGTCAGCCCCTGAGGTAGTTTCCAGCTGCCGAGAGATAATCCACTTTTTTCAAGGAGAGCCAGCTCCGTTTGCCCAGGTTTCCCTGTCGCAAGCATGACTTTACTCCCATACAGGGGAGCGGATGGACTGATTTCAAAACTATCAACCCGGGATTGTTCTGCCGCTGCATGTTCAACTCTGAAACATGCACCATTGATATGTTTCACCGCAATATCGCCATCACTAAGCTGGTCAAGGTCAGGCAGCCGTTGCATAAGAATCTGATCAAAAAAGTGTGATTGTGCAGCGGAGAGAAATAATCGCAACAGATTTCGTGGTAAAGAAAATACCGCTTCTTGGTGTGATTTTTCTTCGTTTAACATACGTAGCACTCGTCGTTCATCCGCCATTCTGTTGGGTAAACTGTCGATGGCTTGTTGTAGGTCTCCCTGACGATAGTGCTCTGCTGCTTCTTTCCACGCCGGGTTACGGATCACTCGTGGATCACCAATAAGTTCTCGGCAGAAAGTGGTGTAGTTTTTTTGTATCAGCAGTAGCCCCAGTTGTGCTGAATTTCCCAAAATCCCGTAGCGTTGTTCACCAAATAGATTGGGAACACCACGTTTTTGCAGCTGTTCCAGGATTGCTGAACCACGTGGCAGGGCCTCTGTGTCGGTTTCACGCAGAGTTATGGTAAAACGATTTCCAGCCAGATGGCCAAGCCGAAGCTTATTGCTATGACGCTCTATCTTCAGTATTTTAGATTTATTCAAGTTCAGTTTTTTTGCTTGATCAAATTTATTGAAAGGGATGGAGATCATTTGTCTGGTTAAAGCACGGGCATCTTTTAGTCCGGCATAACCAAGATTGCGGTCTTTTAGTTTTAACCCCTGAGCTAGTTGAGTTAATAAATCGTGAGTGGTGATTCCCGATTTTTCAATCCAGAGGTAAAGGTGTTCACCCTCTCCGGAGCAGGTGTAGAGGGGGATCTCTTCGACCTGAAAATCCTCTGGAATCTGTTTGTAAATTCCACCGATACCGGGGAGCTCTTCAGTGATCCATTTCAACTTTCTTCCTTCGGCCAGCGGAGTCGGAAACCTTTCCTCAGACTTGGCGGATCAATCTCAATCCCGGTTTTTTTGTGATAGCGACAAAGGTAGATTGACTGATCCAGGTCGAGAAAACGCTGCATATATTTTGAGATCGGGTAGCTTCCAAGATCGTGGGTATAGGGAGTTGGCGCAAGATTTTTAAATCGTTCTTCTCGGCTCAGTAGCTCTGCCGCCGTTTCACCGTAATCGACAAAGTCGGTACAGAAATTCAGCTCACCATTATCCAGTAAACAATAAAGTGAGAGATCGAGAAAATCTTGATTGAGTAGTCTCCGCTTACGGTGTCTTTTTTTGGGCCAGGGATCGGGACAGTTAATATAGATTGCCTGCAAGTTATCTTTTCCCAGATAATGATGCATCAGGTAGCGAGCTTCTATGCGCATCATCAGAATATTGGTCAGGCCGGAGCGTTCAATGCGACTGCAGGTTTGACGGCAGCCCTGGTTGAAAATATCAATAGCAATGTAGTTTCGTTCCGGATGGCGAGCTGCAATCTGAACAACAAAATCGCCAATTCCACAACCAATTTCAAGTGCCAGGGGATTGTTGTTGCCGAAAAGGGTAGAAAAATTGCCAGCACTCTTTAATCGTGCTTCGGGAATAAATATCGGTGAAGTAATCAGGGTCATTCGTTGAGACATATTTTCTTCTTTTTTATCTTAACGGAGGTTGTAAAGATAGTTGCTGATACGTTGTAAATCTGCTTTTGGCAGTGAGCTATAGCTGGGCATAAAACCTTTGGTTCGGGTTGATGTATCAGCTGCCAACCATGTTTCAATCTGCGCCGCTGTCAACCGGCTCCCAATGTGGGTAAGATCTGCTGCCAGGGAACCACCATCACCATGGATTATATGGCAAGCTTTACATCCAAGCACCTGGATTAACTCCAATTCCGGATTATTTTTTGGAACATTGTCCACAGCTAATGCAGCTATAGGAACCATTCCGCAGAAGAATAGAATCAGGAATATCGTTGCGGTTGTTTTCATTCTGGTACTCTTCTCCCGACAAAATCTACTTGTCAAACCACGATGATGCACCCATAAAGGACACTGGCATCAATTTATACTCGCAGTCTCTGTTCATTGCAAACGATTCCCGAATTCGTTGGCAAAATGGTTGCAATCAAGTGAGGCGAGGATTAATCTGATCAGGAATAAGAATAACAGGGATGAAAATATGCAGATACCAATTTCTAAGCGTGCCAAACTGGTTGAACCTTTTCTGGCAATGGAATTAATGGAGAGAGCCAAGCAGTTAGAAGCTGAAGGGCGGGATATTATCTATCTTTGCCTGGGAGAGCCTGACTTCAATACCCCTCCAGCCATTCTGGCGGCAACCGGTCAGGCTTTGGCCGAAGGGGCGACTTCTTATACTCATTCACTTGGATTGCTGGAATTACGTCAAGAAATCTGTCGCCATTACCTTGATTATTATGGTGTCGAGATTGTTCCGGAGCAGATCATTGTCTCTTCCGGTACCAGCCCGTTAATGCTGCTCCTTTTTTCTACGATTTTGTCTGAAGGTGATGAGCTGATTCTGACCGATCCTGGTTACGCCTGTTATCCCGGGTTTGTCAAATTTTCTGGAGGCAAACCGGTTTTGTTGAAAACCGATGCAGAGAATGGCTTTCAACCTCGATCCGATCAGGTTGAAGCATTGATAACTCCGAAAACACGTGGTTTATTGATCAATTCTCCCTCTAATCCTGCCGGATCTGTCCTGTCTAGCCAAGATATGCAGGCTTTGGCTAAGCTGCCGATCCCGATTGTCTCTGATGAAATTTATCATGGGTTGACTTATCAAGGTGATGAACGTTGTATTCTTGAATTCACTCAGGATGCCTTTGTTTTGGGGGGATTTTCAAAAGCATATGCGATGACCGGTTGGCGTTTGGGATATTTGATTTCACCGCTTTCTTGTATGCGAACTCTGCAAACCCTGCATCAGAATTTTTTGATTTGCGCCAATCATTTTGTCCAGCGTGGTGGTATTGCCGCTTTACAACAATGTCAGGATGATGTTGCAGATATGCGGGAAGTTTATGACAAGCGCCGTAAAGAATTAGTTGCCCGCCTGCGTCATCTCGGGTTTGGGGTTCATTTTGAGCCAAAAGGGGCCTTTTACGTGTTGGCTGATGCACGACATATTGATACTAATTCACAAAGGCTGGCTCTTGATATCCTCGAAAAAACTGGAGTTGCTATAACCCCAGGTATTGATTTTGGACAAGGAGCCGAAGGGTTTTTACGTTTTTCCTATACCCGTCCATTTGATGAAATTGTCACCGCACTAGAACGAATTGAAGTTTATTTGAGACAGCGGGGGAAGTAGACTATCCCTTTCCTGTTTAAGGAGTTTTTATGCTTATTGTAATGCACCATCATGCAACCAAAGAACAAATCGATCAGATTATCGCTGCAGTTGAGGCGATGGGGCTGACGGCTGAACCTATCCCAGGAAGTTTAAGAACTGCTATCGGCGTCCTTGGCAATCAGGGTTATGTCGATGATTCAACTATCCGTACCCTGCCGGGCGTACGTGAAACTATCCATGTCAGCAAGCCTTACAAAATGGCATCACGTGATTTTCATCCGGTTCCTTCTATTATTGATGTTACCGGGGTCAAATTTGGTGATGGTCAAAAGCCCGTGATTAT
>JASJGT010000246.1:0-6185 GCA_033791405.1 Desulfuromusa sp. | reverse complement strand
ACTATTTAATGAAAAATAGAAATAGTGGAATATCAAAGACCTATGAGTAGGTGATGTCTGAGGTGCAGTTATATTCCCAGTATTTTATGTTGAAATGACCAGCATGATCGTCATATGCCCATGTGAAAAGTGGAATGGAGTGTTTTTTCTGATATTAGGTCAGCACTTGCTTCGCTTCGATTCTTATCCACTGGAGTGGTTCTATAGCTGGTGAAAAACCCCCGCTCTATTTTCAAGCTGCCGTGGTCAAGTAAAAGTTCACAGGACAATAAAGGCGGATCGTTTCCAGGACACTTCAAATATAACTTATAAAACGGCATTTTATTCCCCCCCCCTACTCTAACCGGCTGAAATTTATTCACTTTTGGGCGCACAAAGAATGTTCTCATTAAATACTTGACGACAGCAGAACGCCGCTGTAGTCTTTTTATGACTTTACCGTAACTGAATTACTATTATAGTAATTAGCGTTGGTTTTGGCTGTGGGAATATGATGGATAGTGTTATTGAACTGCGTCATGAACTGCATCGAAATCCGGAACTTTCCGGGGTCGAAGTACAAACTGCAGAGAGAATCGTCGGTTTTTTTGAACCGTTGCACCCGGATATGATTTTAAAAAATCTTGGGGGCAATGGTGTTGCTGTTGTTTTTTCTGGAACAGCTCCAGGATCAACCGTCCTGTTACGTGCCGAGCTGGATGCTCTCCCTATTCAAGAAATAAATCAGCTGACTTACAGTTCGCTCCATCCGGGTATCGCACATAAATGCGGACATGACGGTCACATGGCTATTCTCGCTGCCGTCGGTCTGGAACTTTCTGCCAACCGTCCAGACAGTGGAAGGGTTGTCCTTCTGTTCCAACCTGCAGAAGAGACCGGAGCAGGAGCTGCAGCAGTCATTCGTGAGCCCCGATTTGCTGAAATCGCTCCCGATTTTGTTTTTGCACTGCATAATATCCCTGGGTTTCCGGCAGGCCAAGTCATCATACGTTCCGGATCATTCTCCTCGGCATCACGCGGGATGACGGTCAAACTTTTAGGTGCCCCGGCTCATGCAGCACAACCGGAAACAGGTTTCAGTCCCGCTATTGCCATGGCACAAATTATTGAGAGATTGTCTAATGTCCCCCCTACTATTGCTTCTCCGGAGGAGACAGCCTTTGCAACCGTTGTCGGTGCAAAACTTGGTGAGAAAGCTTTTGGCACTGCTCCCGGAGAAGCTGAAATATGGGCAACCCTGCGGACAGAAACAGATGTCGCCATGGAGAAAATGGTCACCTATGCCGAAAAGATTGTTAATGATTCTGCAGATCTTTTTAATTTGACCGTTTTGATTGAATATACTGATATTTTTTCTGCAACCATCAATTCGTCGCTTGGCAGTGACATTGTCCGCCGGAGCATCAAACAGTACTCCATACTTGAGCTTGAACGTCCGTTCCGCTGGTCAGAAGATTTCGGTTGTTTTACTGCCATTGCTGAAGGAGCCCTTTTCGGTATCGGCTCTGGCATCGGAACGCCAGAGTTGCATAACAATCACTATGATTTTCCCGATGAAGTGATTGCTCCGGGAGCACAGATTTTCCTACAGATTATCGAACAGTGTCTAATTGATTGAAACCATTGCTTTTCAAGAGACATACAGATGTATTTTTTTGATAAATTTTCACGTTTTTCTGCAGGATTTGAGAATTGCGTTACAACCATCGATTCCCATACCGAAGGAGAAACAACTCGTCTGGTCGTTAATGGGCTGAAGGAGCCCAAAGGGCAGACCATGATGGAGAAGCTGGACAGCTTTAAATCCGATTATGATCAGGTTCGCTGCCAGCTGACAAAGGAACCCAGGGGTTCTAGGGACACTGTGGTGGCGGTTGTGACTGACAATGTGACAGCGGAAGCAAGGTTCGGATTGTTGTATATGGATGCCAAGCGCTATCCTTACCTGTGTGGACACGCAACAATTGGCGCTTTGGTCACCCTGGCAAAAACCGGTTTTCTTGAGCTTAAACAGGGAGAGAACTCTGTTCCAGTAGATACCCCTTCGGGACTTCTGCATGCCAAGCTGGTTGTGGTTGGTGATCGGCTTGATGCTGTGATGATCGATATGGTGCCCTCTTTTGTATCTGCAACTGATCTGGACATTGAGGTGGAAGGGTTTGGTCATTTGCAAGTAGATCTGGTTTGTACCGGCGGTTTTTTTGTGATGATTGATGCAGACCGGATCAAGATTGACCCGGTTTTAGCGAACAAGGGCGTTCTGGCAGACTTAGGGATGAAGATTATCAAGGCAGCTAATGAACAGTTGAGTGTCTTCCACCCCCTCCGAGCGGACGTGAAAACCATTGATGTTGCAGAATTTTACGACTCAAAATATGAGCGGGGTAAAGCTTTTGGTCGGGGAATCGTCGTTTACGGCGAAGCGCATGTTGATCGCTCTCCGTGCGGCACGGGAACCGCAGCCAAGCTGACTCTTTTGCATCATTACGGAAAAATTGCAATGGATCAGAACTATATCAACTATGGACCATTGCAAACATTTTTTGCGGCAAAACTGGTCGGCCAAGAAAAAATTGGCCCACTGGACGGATATATCGTTCAAATCAAGGGGATGGCTTATTTAACCGGGATACATCACTTTATCGTCGCAGAAAACGACCCGTTGAAACAGGGGTTTCTTATGTAAGGTAGTGCATATCCGGCAGGTCTGCACCGTCAAGGTTTTTAACTTTGATACCCGTAACATTAGTGGATGACCTGCAAAACATAAATAGTGAAATAAAAAACAGGATCCTGATGTATGAAACAAAAAGCTCTTAGACCCTGGTTGCTATTGTCCCCGTCACTGACCGCTGTGCTGTTGATACTGGTGGTGCCGGTTTGTTTTGTTGTGGTTTACAGCTTCTGGCTCCGCTCGCCGATTGGTCAGGACATTCCTGCCTTCCAGTTCGGTAACTACGGGAAATTCTTTGCCGACTTCTTTTATCCCTCCCTATTGATCAGAACCATAAGGGTGGCGTTTGAAACGGTTCTGCTCTGCCTGGTGATGGGTTATATTCCTGCTTATTTTTTCTATAAAACTGAAACCAGGTTTAAGCCGATCCTGATGATCCTAGTCATGCTCCCCTTCTGGATCAGTTTCATCATCAGAACATTGAGCTGGATCAACATCCTTGGCGATTCCGGCCTGATTAACCATGTTCTCCTCTCGATTGGACTGATCGATTCGCCCCTCTCCATGCTCTATAACGAAGGTGCCGTGCTGATGGGGTTGCTCCAGTACCTGCTGCCGTTCATGATTCTCAATATCTATGTCAGCCTCGACGGTATCGATAAAAGCCTGATCGAGGCGGCTAAAAATCTCGGTTGTACCGAATGGCAGGCATTCAAAGAGGTTACCCTTCCGCTGAGTCTGCCAGGTGTCAGCGCGGGATGTTTGCTGGTTTTTGTCTTGACCTGCGGCACCTATCTACCACCGATGATTCTGGGTGGGCCGGGCAACGATATGATTGCCAATCTGGTTTTCAAGCGAATTATTACGACCCTCGACTGGCCGTTCGGTTGTGCCATCAGCACCATCCTGCTAGCTCTTGTCGGCCTGATAGTCTTTACCTACAACAAATATATGGGGATCAATCAGGTCTTCAAATCGTTGGGCGGATAGGGGATGCTGATGAAAAAACTAATCTCTGGCTGGTCGCTGATAAAAATCTATACCCTGCTTATCTATATCTGGATGTTCGCCCCCATTGTTGCGGTCGTCCTCCTTTCGTTCAATCCACAACAGTTTGGTTCTTTCCCGATGAAAGGGTTTAGCTTCAGGTGGTATGGCGAACTGCTGCATAACCCCTCTATTCTCGGGGCATTTAAGAACTCCTTGATCCTCGGTTCATTGACGGCGATTCTGGCAACCTCAATTGCGGTGCCGGCAGCCTTAGCATTTGTCAGATACGAATTTCGCGGCAAGGACTTTTTCAACACCTTGCTGATTGCACCAATCATGATTCCAGAGGTGGTTCTGGGGGTTGCTTTGCTCCTCTTTCTACGCTGGCTCCAGCAGCCAAAAAGCTTCATGCTGCTGTTGCTCGGCCATATTGTCCTGACGTTACCCTATGTCATGCTGGTGGTTCAGGCACGCATGGTCGGGATCAAAAAGGAGTATGAAGAGGCAGCTCTGTCACTGGGGGCAAGTCCGTTCCAGACATTCCGATCGGTCACTTTCCCCCTCCTTTCCCCGGCAATTTTTGCCGGAATGCTTTTCTCATTTACAATTTCTTTCGATGATGTCACAGCGACGCTCTTTTGGGCGACAGCGTCGCAGCAGACGGTACCGGTCAAGATCTTTGGTATGTTGAGAAACTCAATCAGCCCGGAAATCAATGCCCTCGGCACCATTATGATTATTCTTACGATATCCCTGCCTCTGACGGCGGGATATTTTATCAGAAAATTTGCCCGTGAGAGCGTATGATACTCTCAAATCGCCTATCTGTTAATAACAGAGCAGGGATCTTTTAACTATTGTTAAGGAGGTTTGGAATGAAAGACCAGCTGGGAAAAAACCTGGATCAAATGTATGAAAGTTACAAAGCAGGTCAATTGTCACGCCGCGATTTTGTCAAATATGTGGGGATTGCCGGTGCCGCAGCCGGAATTATGGGCGGTCCCTTCGGCATGGCTGGAAACGCCTTCGCCAAGACCTCGGTTACCGTTCACTCCTGGGGTGGATCAACCTCTAAGGCATTAAAACAGTTCGCTTTCGATCCTTTCACCAAAGCGACCGGGATAAAAGTCGTAGATGCAACCTTTACCGGGATGGATGCATTTTTAACTCAGGTAAAAGCCTCGTTCCCACCAGGTGGTGAATTTAATATTGCTCACTTAAGCGCTGTTTACGATTACCTGCGCTACAAAGACCTGGGATATAACTCGGTTCTCGATGAAAGCAAAATTCCCAACCTGAAAAATGTCATGCCGGTTATGATCGACACCTTGAGAAACATCACCGACGGTAATCTGTCTGCGGTTCCTTACGATGTCGGGCAGACCGGAATTGCCTACAACCTGGATAATATTTCCAAAGAAAAAGCGGAAAAACTGGGAGCATCACTGCTCTGGGACAAAGACCTCAATGGTCGTTTGGGAACCTGGGGCGGGGATTTCAGAACCAATATGTGGTACGCAGCCCTGCATACCGGTCAGAGTCCAAACAATATCACCCGCATTAACGATGTCTGGGACGCACTAAAAGAACAACGTGGCCTGATGAAGAAATACTGGGCCTCCGGCTCCGAGCTGATGAGTCTGATGGCCAACGGCGAGATCGATGCCACCGTCGCCTGGTCAGGTCGAGTTGCCGCTCTACAGAAGCAGGGGCACAATATTGGTTATCTGGCGCCGAATAATACCTATTCCTGGATGGAGTACATGTATGTCATCAAGGGCAGCGATATGAACGTTGCTCAGAAACTGCTCAACTTCATGCTTGAGCCTGATGCCGCGATTGCTGTCTCCAAGGGGCAGAACTATCCACCAAGCCTGGATCCGACCAAGATCGCCATGCCTGATGAAATCAAACAGATGCCGGCCTTCGACCCTACTGGCACCCTTAAGGGCTATCTGTTTGCCGATCCTGTTTACTGGAACAGCAAGCAGCTTGAATGGGGCGAAAAATGGGATCGGATCATGGCCGGTTCATAGGCTTGTTAATCCGATTCGCCTTGTAGGGAAGGTTTTCCGGAACAACTTAGAATTGTTCCGGAAAACCCTTTAACAGGCTGTTGAAAAACTATCTACGTTGCAACTGCGGCGTTAAAAATAGCCTCAAAATGCTCATTTACGGTATGTAAACTGCGTTTTTTCGGCCATTTTCGCCTTGCATTTTCTGCCTCGAAAACGTTTTTCAACACCCTTTTAAAAATCGCAATCTGTTGAGACGGCTGAGACTGAATCCGTCGCCCCCCTGTTTAACCGTTGAATTCCAAGCCGTATGGGAGGCTATTTTGACTAAGGAAAAAGACCCTGCATTTGTAAAATACCGGGGAATTGTAAAACGTTTCGGCAATGTGACTGCGGTCGATCATGTCGATATTGATATCCCGGAGGGTTCTCTGGTTTCCCTGCTCGGACCTTCGGGGTGCGGCAAGACCACTCTCTTGCGGATGCTCGCAGGGCTTGAAACCCCG
>JASJGT010000245.1:0-3506 GCA_033791405.1 Desulfuromusa sp. | reverse complement strand
CAGAAGCCAACCCGGCCAAGCCGCCCAACGTGATAAATACCGCTGAAAATCCGGCAATAAAGGCCAGTGAATGTAAGACAACGGTCAAACGAACCTGAGCATTGGCATCAGCTTGTTTTAACTCAGCAAAAGAGAGTCCGGAAATATAAGTCAAGTAAGATGGAATCAGCGGCAGCACACAGGGAGAGAAGTAAGAGAGCAGCCCGGCTGAAAATGCAATCCAAATAGTGACATCAGTACCAACGTCCATATTGACCTCAGTAGATCTTTAACCGTTAAGTAAAAAATTAATCAGCTTGAAAGTTTGACCAGATAGCCAGTCTCGCCCGCCGATGATTTTTTTAACCACAACACCGTTGCGATCAATAATAAAACTTTCGGGCAAGCGAAACACACCATAAGCGTTCTGCGCAATATTTTCACTGTCAAGAAGAATAGGAAAGCTGTGCGGCGTTTTTTGTAGAAATTGACTCACCACCTTTTTGCCATTTTCTTCTACATTGACTGCCAGCATGACCAACCCCTTATCTTTAAAATCCCGATAAAGTTGTTCCATTGAGGGCATCTCTTCCCGACAGGGTGGACACCAGGTAGCCCAGAAATTGAGGACAACCACCTTGCCACGGAACTGGGATAAACTGACTTGCTGCCCCTGCATATCGGTTAAGGTGAAATCGGGGGCGACATTCCCAATCAGACCACCCTGAGAAATTTGTGGCTCTGAGGTTGAATTATCGCAACCCGTCAATAATAAGACTGTAAGGAGAAATACAATCCCAAATATTATTATTCTAAACTGATTCATTTTTGTTCCTTAGTTTAAACATTTTTTGTTTATAACTGATTACAATCCACGCAACAGATTTTAAGAAGTGCGAATACTATACTTTTCTATACGATAGAGCAAAGTGTGTCTGGGAATTTGCAGAAAAGCCGCTGCTTTACTTTTATTCCCCTGACAACGTTTGAGTGCTTCCTCAACCGCTTCCCGTTCAAGAGCCTCTAAAGAATATCCCTCTTCAGGGAGATTCAAGACCTTATTCGATGTTGTAGCTGGTCGACCAATACGCTCGGGAAGATCAGCAAGCTCTAATATGTCCGAGCTGCGCAAAATCAACATTTGCTCGACAACATTTTCCAGTTCCCGGACATTTCCCGGCCAATTGTACTTCTGCAGATAATCAATAACCTGGTCAGAAAAGCGGACGGTTGTTCCAGCCTGCCGGGCGCGCAAAAAGAAATCCAGCAATAGCGGGATATCTTCCCGTCTCTCCCGCAATGGGGGAATTTCAATCGGGACAACAGCCAGCCGATAATAGAGATCTTCACGAAATTCTCCAGACTGCATCGCCTCTTCCAAGTTGCGGTTAGTGGCCGCAACCACCCGAACATCGACCTGTTCAGAAACCCCACCCACTGGTTCAAACTGTTGCTCTTGCAGGACTCTAAGGAGTTTTGGCTGCAGATCAATCGGAAGTTCCCCAATTTCATCAAGAAACAGAGTGCCACCGTCGGCGAGGGAAAACTTTCCTTTGCGATCTTTCACTGCCCCGGTAAAAGAACCCCTGATATGACCAAAAAGTTCACTTTCGATCAGATCTTTTGGAATAGCGGCACAATTCACAGGAATAAACGGTCCCTTACTCCGATCAGATCCTCGGTGTAACGCTTTAGCTATCACTTCTTTTCCGGTACCACTTTCACCACTGATCAGCACTGAGGCCTGGCTTGCTGCTACCTTTTCGACCCGTTGCAGCAATTGTTGCATTCCTGCTGATTGACCAATAATCTGTTCAGAATCAGCATTTTCAGATAAGGCCGCTTTTAATTGACTATTTTCCTGACGCAAGTTGCGATACTCAAAAGCCTTGGCAACAGTCAAGCTCAGTTGATCACGACTGAAAGGTTTTGCCAGATAATCATATGCACCCACTTTCATTGCATCAACTGCCTGCGCAACGGTACTGAATGCCGTCACAATAATCACCAAGGTCTGTGGGTCAAGGCTTAATACTGCTTCCAGAACGTCATAACCACTCATTCCCGGCATTTGCACATCAGTTATTACCAATGGCGGACGATAACGTTTAAATAATGCCAGACCTTCAGCTCCATCCCCTGCGGTCACGACATGATATCCAGCTTCCTGCAGATTAAATTCTGTCACCCTGCGGAGAGAAGCATCATCATCAATCAGCAATATCTGTTGAGCCATTTTATTCTCCATTTTTTGGGCAAGGATAATCTGCTGCTTTTAAAATCATGGTAAATTCAGCTCCACCTTCAGGTGAATTTGCCACACTGATATCCCCACAATGGTTTTTTAAAATTCGAGAGGTAATTGCCAAACCAAGGCCGGTCCCTTTTGCTTTAGTGGTAAAAAAGGGATTAAAGATTCGATCCAGATCATCAGCTGGAATTCCGGAGCCGCTATCTCTGAAAGTTAAAACAACTTGGTTTTTCTCGTTCACTTCCGATTTAATCCATAGATTTCCACCAGATGGCATTGCTTGAAACGCATTAAGGATCAGGTTGAGGAACACCTGCTTAAATTGGGCGGCATCACCCACCGCCGCCGGAAGAGGATTCTCCTGCCAGTGAATTTGAATATTATCTTTAGTGATCTGCTGGCGGCAGAGTTGCAAAACTTCGTGAAGAATTTCGTTTGGCTTGAAATCGTGCTGATCGTCTGCTGCTGGTCGGGCAAAATTTAAGAAGTTTTCGACAACCCGGTTGAGCCGATCGACCTCCTTTATTAAAATCTGACTGAATTCTGTATATCGATTATCATCCGGCAGGGCATCGCGGAGAATCTCTGCGGTTCCACGAATGGAGCCCAGGGGGTTACGAATCTCATGTGCCATTCCGGCTGATAACTCTCCTAATGCGGTCAACCGATCCGCCTGACGAAGCTGATCTTCAATTTCGACAATCAGATTGGCTTGCTCTCTAAGCTTGGTAAAACTCTCCGAAAGCTGCTGCATGTTCTTTTCAGCACGCAGGCTCTGAAAATTAATCCGCGAAGACAAAAAACCGGTCAGAAATCCGGTGAGATTAAACAGGACTATTTCTAAATAATGTTCTAAAGGGATAATTTCAACTTGTCCCCATTTAAAAAATACATGCGGGGCAAAAAGAACGGAAACAAGCAAAGCAGTTGCAACCCCGCCACGCAGACAAAACCATAACCCGGCAAGGACAATCGGCAAATAATAGAGCCGACAATAAAAACCATAGTAAGGTGTACGTTGTACCCCGGTTAGGTAGTGAAAAAATGCCAGGACAAAAACAAAAAGTACAATAATAGCAATTTTCAGTTTGTCTTTATTAGGGTTTATCATAGAAGTCTCAGAGCTAGGAGGGAAGCAATACATTCCTATTGATGATAATACTAGTCAATAATCTACATTTCAATGTTGAATATTCTACACAAAACCCACAAAATTGTCGACACAAAGCTATAAATATCTGTTTTTATTAGACTATAAAAGTTGGCACAAAGGTTG
>JASJGT010000244.1:0-8526 GCA_033791405.1 Desulfuromusa sp. | reverse complement strand
CAGCAAGCTCTCGTCGCGCAGCTGCAGAGACTTTAAGTTCGATATCCCGCTCCGCCAATTGATTGGAAAGCTCATTCAAGAATTTATCAACCACCTTCAGCATCGTTTCTTTGTCAAGTGTTGCAAAGTTAATCACGGCATCAAGGCGATTACGGAATTCAGGTGAAAAAATCTTTTCCAGAACATTTTTAGGCGCTTCCCCAGCGCGGCTACCAAACCCGATGGGGACAATATTCATATCCCGTCCACCAACATTGCTGGTCATAATCAGGATGACATTACGAAAATCAACCTCTTTGCCGTTATTATCGGTCAAAGTTCCATGATCCATCACCTGCAACAGAATGTTGAACAAATCGGGATGAGCCTTTTCGATCTCATCAAGAAGCAATACCGACCAGGGATTCTTACCCACCTCTTCTGTCAGTAATCCGCCTTGGTCAAAACCAACATAACCAGGAGGGGCACCGATCAATCGGGCAACAGAATGTTTTTCCATGTATTCACTCATGTCAAAACGTAAAAACTTCACCCCTAATTGTTGCGCCAACTGCTTGGCAGCTTCTGTCTTACCCACACCGGTTGGTCCAGTAAACAAGAGCGACCCTACCGGCTTATCGGGATGGCCGAGGCCTGCTCGGGAGCGATGAATCGATTTGACCAAGCTTTCAATCGCAACATTCTGGCCAAAAACCACCCGTTTTAAATCTCGCTCCAAGTAGCGCAATCGGTGACGATCACTGCCACTAATTGTCCGTATCGGAACCCGAGCCATCCGTGCCACTACCCGTTCAATATCTCTTATATCTATCGCTCTCTTGGGCTGTCCATCAAGCCGATGCTGAGCTCCGGCCTCATCGATTACATCGATAGCTTTATCTGGCAAGTGGCGTTGTGGCAGGTGCTTAACCGCAAGTTGCACTGCAGCTTCCAGAGCCGTATCAGCATATCTAACCTGGTGATGTTGCTCATAGTGAGAACTCAACCCTTTGAGAATTTCAAGGGTTTCATCGCTACTCGGCTCATGCAGATCAATCTTCTGAAAACGGCGCGACAGAGCCCGATCCTTATCAAATAGATTGCGATATTCCTCATAGGTGGTTGAACCAATGCAGCGCAACTCACCGGAACCCAGTGCTGGCTTAAGGATATTTGAAGCGTCCAAAGATCCACCGCTGGTTGCCCCGGCACCAACAATCGTGTGGATTTCGTCGATAAATAAAATTGCCTGTTCCCGTTTTTGTAATGCAGTAACAACAGCCTTAAGGCGCTCTTCGAAATCTCCACGAAACTTTGTCCCCGCCAGCAATGCTCCCATGTCGAGGGTAAAAATCTCAGCGTTTTTCAATAGATCTGGGACATCCCCTTCTGCAACCTGCAGAGCCAAACCTTCGGCCATCGCTGTTTTACCAACCCCCGGTTCACCAACAAAAAGAGGATTATTCTTCCGCCGGCGGCAAAGAATCAGGATGGTTCTTTCTAATTCCTGAGTTCGCCCGATCAAAGGATCTATCTTGCCATCTTTCGCCCGGGCAATCAGATCAATAGTGAAAGATTTTAGTGGATCAGCAGGGGTTTGCTTTGGTTTGGAACGCTCGCCTGGAGCTGGGTCAACAGGGCGTTGACCCGGTTTTTCGCTTCCACCAGAAGAAGACTGTCCATGGGAAATGTGATCAAGCAGATCGACTCGCTCAATTCCCTGCTGCTGAAGGAAAAAGCAGGCATGAGAATTATTTTCTTCTAAAATCGCTGCAAGTAGGTCACCAACGCCGACCGCTGCTTGCTGCGAGGCTTGCATGTGCAATACTGTTCGCTGGAGCATCCGCTGTAATGCCAGCGTTTGCCGAGGGACATCTTCATCCTCACCTTCAGCATCTTCAGTAGAATCAGGAAGAAGTTCAAGGTGCTGGTCAAAAAAATTCTCCAGCTCTTTTTTTAAACTGTCAATGTCACCACCACACGAAGTGAGAATCTGCTGACCAGACCCCTCAAAAAGCAACGCGTAAAGGACATGCTCAGTTGTCAAATATTCATGACGCCGGCGCTGGGCTTCTCTAACTGCCAGAGTAAATGCAATCTGCACATCTTGATTAAACATTTCAGCCACTGTTCCTCAATCCTCCTCAAGCGTACAGCGCAATGGGAACCCGGCCTTACGAGCTTTCAAACGCGCTTGGTCTGCCTTGGTTTCTGCTACCGCATACGGGAAAGTGCCGCAGTATCCAACTCCTTGAAAGTGGATCGTCAGCATAATATTTTCTGCTTCTGTAGCCGGCTTATGAAAAACATCGCGTAAAACCTCTACGACAAACTCCATGGTGGTATAGTCGTCATTATGCATCAACACTTTAAAGAGCGAAGGTATTGCAATTTGCTCTTTTGTTTTGTCGCAAACTTTGGCTTTATGGTCGCTATTTGTTTCCGGATTTTCCATCTGTCTGAAATTTCCTGTTCTACTGGTAAATTATTCCAGCTATAATAGCATAAATAGAGAATTGCGAATAGTCCAACCAGAACCCTTGAGAGAGCCCAACTGATGACCCTGAGACTCAGCAACCGCCGGAGAAAGATTGATTTGACGCTACGCTTACTCGCCTGGTCAAATGCTATTGCGGTCATTTCCCTGGTTGCTGCGGTCTGCCTTATCGCCATAGCAAAACCAAAACGGATGAATTTCCTTGATCATTTTTACGGTGTGCAACGACTGAATCCAGCTTGGGATAATGACTTGATAGGCTACATCGGTCTGATGCTTTTACTGAGTTTTTTGACCAGCATCGCAGGGCTCTTCTTCAACAGCAAGCGGCTGCGGAGAAAGAAAGATCACATCCACGCCACCTTGGTTTTAAGTCTGATTGTTTCCACAATCAGCTTATTGTTTTATCTGCGATTTATTCTGGTCTGAACCAAATTATGGATAAAGATCATTCCAGCTAAGGGTGGATTCCGTCAGTAGATCCTTTTCCTGGTCGGGGTGGTTGAGTAAATAGCGGATCAAACCACACAGTTGAAAACTTCTCCCATCCAGACCTGCCTGTTCCAGCCCATCAGCAACACCCAAAAAGATAGTTTTATACAGTTGCAGTTGAAACTGATGCATCATAACCGGCTGTAGCTCTCCAAACACCTGCCCGGTGATGGCACCCCGACACAGCTCAACATCGGTTGAACTGATACTACGGCAGAATAATGGCCGTACAGGATAGATGACACAACAACCCCGATCATCCAGAAACGCACATTTGCGCCGCAACATCATTCGCTCATCATCATCCAGCCCGCGCACATTACGCCAAAGTTTATCCAACCGCGCAGTAATTTGCGCCAACTCAGCAGAGTCCAACTGGTGTAAAAACTGAAGGATAGAAAGTCCCTCAAGGAAAGTGATCGAAACATTCACCACACAACAGTCCTGGCATCCTGAACCACAAGCAAGCAAACTACGATCACCATCTTCCTGCTGCTCAAGCAAAGATTCGGCTTCAAAGCGAACAGTTTCCAATTCCGATAGAAGTTGAGTCATATCGGTTGTGGCGCTTCCGGGTAAAGAAAAACGCTTTTGTATTGCCAATTGAAATTGAGCAAAATCAAAGGATGCCATTAACCTGATTCTCCATTCTGGACAAAATAGATCTGTTTCTTTCTTCACAGCGGCTTGTCGATTCTATATCCCTCTGCTATCGTAGACCAACTCTTTTTCTCTTGCTCATTTACTGCTCCATGTTCAAGGAACTCAATGATCCCCCTGACTGACAACATCTGGATACTTTTAGCCGCAACGCTGATTATTGGTCTCGTTTGCGGATGGTTGATCGCCTACCTGATAGCAGCTCACAAACTACAGAAAAAATTGAACAGCGAACAACATGTGCGTGAAAATTTGCTACAGCAACTCGCCCGTTTTGAAGCTCAACTGGAAGCAGAGCGGCATGCAAGTGAAGAGAAGTTACGCTTCATGGATGAAAACCGTCAACAGCTGGAAAAAAACTTCCAGGCCCTCTCTGCACAAGCCCTGGCAGCCAATAATCAAAGTTTTCTGGATCTGGCTAAATCGACTCTGGGGACCTTTCAACAACAGGCCAAGGGAGATTTAGATGCTCGTCAACAAGCGATCGGGCAACTTGTACAGCCACTGAAAGAATCTCTACATAAGGTTGATGGGAAAATTGAACAGCTAGAGCAAGCCAGAAGTGGAGCCTATGCCCGGCTGGACGAGCAATTGAAGTCGTTACTGAACAGCCAGGTTAAACTTGAATCAGAAACCGGAAATCTGGTTCGTGCCCTGCGAACACCGGCAGTGCGTGGCCGCTGGGGAGAAATTCAGCTGCGTAAAGTTGTCGAAATGGCCGGGATGGTTAATTACTGCGATTTTGTCGAGCAAGAAACTGCCGATAGTGGACGTCTGCGTCCCGACATGATTATCAAATTACCCAACGGTCGCAACATCATCGTCGACTCCAAAGCTCCACTGCAGGCCTATCTGGAATCTCTGGAAGCAACAGATGACAATCAGCGAACAGCCTGTCTGGCTCACCATGCACGTCAAATTCGTGATCATCTGCAGAAACTATCGGCAAAGAACTATTGGGAACAATTTCAGCCAACGCCAGAATTTGTTGTCCTCTTTCTCCCAGGTGAAACGTTTTTTTCTGCGGCCTTGGCACAGGATCCAGCATTGATTGAGGCAGGAGTTGATCAGAAAGTTCTGCTGGCAACACCAACCACTCTAATCGCCCTGCTCCGTTCGGTTGCCTATGGCTGGCGACAGGAAAAATTAACCGAAAATGCTGAAGCAATCAGTCAACTTGGTCGGGAAATGTATGATCGCCTTGCCACTCTCAACCAACATTTTACTCAAATGGGTAAGAATCTCGAACGTGCCGTTGATAGTTACAATAAGGGGATGGCCTCACTCGACAGCCGGGTCCTCACTTCAGCACGAAAATTCAAAGAGTTGGGTTCCGGGAGCAGCAAAGAGATCGAAGCTGTAGAACAGATCGACAAGTTACCACGTTCACCTCAACTTCCAGAACCTGAAGACAAGATTAACTCTAATTAAAATCAAAAATTTCATTTGTGCTATACTCCATCTTTTATCAACAATCCAACACAATCTATCTGGAGGGTAAAATGAAGATCCGTAATTTACTTATCTTACTTTGTAGCGTCCTGTTACTCAGCAGTTGTGGCTACAACACTATTCAACAAAATGAAGAGGCGGTGTTCTCTTCTTGGGCCGATGTAGAGGCAACCTATCAACGCCGGGCTGATTTAATTCCAAATCTGGTTTCAACTGTCAAGGCCTATGCGGCTCACGAAAAAGAAACCCTGACCGAAGTGGTCAATGCTCGTGCCAAAGTTGGTCAGACAAATATCTCTGCCGACAAATTGGGTGATCCAGCGGCCATGCAACAGTTTCAACAGGCTCAGGGGGAACTTTCTGGAGCCCTCTCCCGCTTATTGGTGGTTGTCGAACGCTACCCTGACCTGAAAGCCAGCGAAAACTTTCGTGATTTACAGCACCAACTCGAAGGGACAGAAAACCGGATTAATGTCGCTCGTCAGCGCTACAATGAAGCTGTCAAAATTTTCAACACCTCAATCCGAACTTTTCCAAATAGCCTGACTAATAAATTCCTGCTTAAGCTGGATCGTAAGGAAGCATTTAAAGCTGACGCCGGTGCTGCAACGGCTCCGAAAGTTACTTTCTAATGCGCATTCTGCTCCATGCATCCTTACTGCTGTTATTGGTATGTAATTCTTCAGCAGCATTGAATATTCCACAACCAACTGGTTATGTGAACGATAATGCCAGAATAATCTCATCAACAGTTGAGCTGAAACTGGAACAATTTCTCAAAGATTTTGAAAAGAGTGATTCAACTCAGATCACGGTATTAACCATTCCGAACCTGGATGGTGAAGTACTTGAGGAATACTCGCTGAAAGTGCTAGAAAAATGGAAAATCGGGCAAAAAGGCCTGGACAACGGAGCACTACTCCTGGTTGCCAAAGCCGAGCGAAAAATTCGTATTGAGGTCGGTTATGGATTGGAAGGCCAACTGACAGACTTGCTGGCTGGGCGAATTATCGACAATGAAATCTCACCAAAGTTTAAGCAAGGCGATTTTGATGGCGGAATTGTCAGTGGCGTTGTCGGCATCGCTGAAGCCGTGCGCGGTGAATATACTGGAACGGGAAGAACGGGGGGAGATAAGAAGAAAAGCAGCCCCTTTGGACTGATCTTTCTGTTCTTTTTCCTTGCCCCCCTACTAAGTCGGATCCGCAATAAAAGTAGCGGTCGAACTCGCCGTAGTGGAACCTATTACGGCGGTCCCTTTGGTGGTGGCGGAGGTGGTTTCGGTGGTGGCGGCTTCTCAGGTGGAGGCGGGGGAAGCGGTGGAGGTGGCGCCTCTGGAGGCTGGTAATCCAGATATCGGGGACGGAATAGATTTCTCTCCCCATTCATAGATTAGTTATTAGAGGACATAATGGTAGCTGCGTCAGAATTCTTCTCTGCAGAAGAACAAAAAAAAATCGAAACAGCTGTCAAAACGGCTGAAACGAAAACTAGTGGTGAAATTGTCCCCATGGTTGTTGATTCATCCTACAACTACCCACGTGCTGATTTGATCGGCGGGGGAACTCTGGCATTAGCGGCCGGATTGGTTATCAGCTGGATCTTTGGTGGAGAATCAATATGGTGGTTTCTCCCGGTTTTTATTGTTGGATTTTTTATTTTCCAACAATTGATCCGCAGCTTGCCTGGCCTAAAGCGTAAACTGATTCACCCGGATGAACTGACAGCAGAGGTTAAAGAAAAAGCTTTGGTCAGCTTCCTTGAACGAGGGTTACACGAAACCCGCGACAGAACCGGTATCCTGATTCTGATCTCGCTCTTCGAGCACCGGGTTCACGTACTGGCCGACAGCGGTATCAACGAAAGAGTTCCCGAACACACTTGGGATGAAATTGTTGAAATAATTACCAAAGGTTTAAAAACTGGGACGGCTTGTGAGGCAGTATGTCACGCAATTGAGCGCTGTGGAGAATTGTTGCACGAATACCCCCCCCACGAACTTGATAATATTGACGAACTGCCAAATCTGATTATGGAATAAAGATACAGCTTAGAACTCTTACACAGAGGTTTCTACTGTTCCAGCTGCCTGAGGGTCTTTTCCAACTTACCGAGCGCCTGTTTCAATTTGATCTCTTGGCTGGCTGTTTTATGTGATTGTGATTCACTCTGACTCAAGGCAACTTCCATCGCCTTTCTGGTTGCGGTAATGGTCTTCTCCAGCTGCTCAGATAATTCTACACCGAATTGACGAAACCTTTCATCCAGCCCACGCCGTAATGCCCAGTTAATCTGTTCAACATTCTGATTCAGCAACTTATGAGCCTCTTCCCGCAACCGCTTAACGGTTTTTTTCCGCCGATACTTCTGGGTAAAGAATTTGCGGGAAAGCCGCTGTCCCAGTGGATCCATATCGGAAATAAACAGATCATTACTCCAACCCGCTATTTCAAATTTTGTGTAGGAACGTCCTGCTGAAGGAACATGATAGGGGATATCAAATAGTTCAGCGGCAATCTGTCTGACCTGCTCAATCAGTCGATTGCTCCGTTGTTGATGCAGTGTCAATAGCTCAGTCGCCTCAGAACGGATAACATCAGCAACTTCACGTATCGCTGTAGCAAAGAATACTGGAATATTTTGTGCCAAAGACTCTCTGGCCAAACGTTCCATTTCTTCAGTGTCTGCAACGGTTTTTACAAGGCTTTCCAGCTGACTGATGATATCTTTTTTAGCTCGAGTACGAACTTTTTCGACTTCTTTATTTAATCGCTTTACAACCCTTTTTAAATCTCCAGATAAAATGTCTTCCGAAGCTTCTTTTTCCCTCTCCACATCCGGTATTGATTGACGAAATTTCTCAATTCGTTGTTTAAGGTCTGCTTCTGGAAGCAGTAGAGCCTTTAAAGAGAGTTGTAATTGCATAATAGTACTATTAAGCTGATCACCGATGCGACGTTGTAGTGATTCTTGAAAAGTTTGCTGTTTTTCCCGAGCAAAAAAATCGATCAGATTTTGTTCAACCTGTTGCATACCACTGTCTTTCCAGCCAGCAGCATCACCAGACAATCGTGCTTCTAAGCCCATGCGAGCTGAAACCGCCAATACCAGTGGCACTCCATCACAAAATGGCGCTAATTGATCGGCCAAAAATCTGAGTGAGGCATTTTTCTCCTGCTCATCAAGAAAATCAATCTTATTCAAGATAAAAAAAGTTTGGGGTAACCTCTGACGGATTTCTTTCAGATAATCGAGTTCTATTTCGGTAATAGGGGGATCGGGAGAAACAAGAAAAAGGGCAGCATCACACTGTGGAAGAATCCGATAAGCCACTTCAGTATTATGCTTATGGGTCGAGCCAATGCCGGGAGTATCAATGAGGACAACCCCCTGCTTGAGGATTGCTGAGGGATGACCGATTTCGACCCGCTCTACCTGACGTTGGT
>JASJGT010000243.1:0-6571 GCA_033791405.1 Desulfuromusa sp. | reverse complement strand
AACAGGTCGTGGGTTTCCTTCAGACTGGCGCGAGATTTTTCGACTGACAATCCAGCTTTAATCGTCATCGCCTCTTTGGACATTTTCTGACTGAGCATTCGCTGTCGACCAGCGATATTGATTACGGTTGAGTCATCCTTCTGATTTTTAAGGGTGATAACCGAAAAAAGAACCAGAAGAATAGTGATCAGGGTGATAACGCAAATCGCGCCGGTGAGTTTAGCGCTGAGACCGATCGATTTTGCCTGAGACATATAGTTTAGATACTCCATTGCGATAATAATTGGCAGTTAAACATGAAGCATACCTTATCTAACTGTGAGATATTGTCAATACTTTTTAATAATTCATTTCACATAGTTTTAAGGGGAACAGGTTTCGACTACGAACTTTTCAATAAAAAAGGGACCACCTGCTGCCAGATGACCCCTGTAAATATTCTTAATCAATGTTTAATTTTTAGGCATTCTCTCCCTCAGGAAGAGGGAGAGAATAAGGTCTAAACTAATCCTACAGTAAGGTGATCCAGCTGTGGTTATCTGCTTCCCTGCCATACTGAATAGCGGTCAGTTTATGATAAAGTTCCATGGTGAGTTTTCCCGGGTTGCCGTCGCCCAGTTGGACACAGTTGTTTTTGTAACAGAAGGAGCCAACCGGAGAGATGACCACTGCGGTTCCTGCACCAAAAGCCTCTTGTAAACGACCGTTTGTGCTCCCTTCCATAATTTCATCAACACTGAGTGCCCGCTCCTCAATTTCATAGCCCATTTCCTTAACCAAGGTCAGCACGGAGCGGCGCGTGATACCATCGAGGACAGTTCCATGCAGCGGTGATGTAACAATTTTGCCATCATAAAGAAACAGCATGTTCATGCTGCCGACTTCCTCAACAAAACGCTTTTCCTTGGCATCCAGCCAGAGAACCTGATCATAACCGTTCTCAGCTGCTTCCTTTGCGGCATAGAGGCTTGCAGCATAGTTTCCCCCGGTTTTGGCCTCGCCAGTACCCCCTTCAGTGGCGCGTACATAAAAATCAGAAATCCAGATTTTTACCGGCGCAATACCTCCCTTGTAATAGGCTCCTACCGGACTGAGAATAACGTAGCAAAGGTATTGATCTGCTGGACGAACTCCGAGCATCGGCTCGGTTGCTATCATTGTCGGACGGACGTAAAGACTGGTTCCTTCACTGTGTGGAACCCAATCCTCTTCCAGCCGGATCAGTTTGAGCATCGCATCAAGAAAGAATTTTTCATCGACTTGTGGCATACACATCCGCTCCGCACTGCGATTAAAGCGGGTGACGTTATCAGCTGGACGAAACATGGCAAGACTTCCGTCAGCACGGCGGAAAACCTTTAGCCCCTCAAAAATCTCTTGCGAGTAATGAAGAACCATAGCTGCTGGATCAAGAGAGAGAGGACCGTAGGGCTGAATACGTGCCGAGTGCCAGCCTTTGCCGCTATCATATTCCATGACCAGCATCCGGTCGCTATATTGTTTGCCGAAGACCAGTTCGTTTTCATCATCAATCTTGGCTTTTGGGGCAGTGACAGGTAGAATTTGTAAATCCATAATCTTTTTTTCTCCGCTAAAAGGTGTATATTGGAAGAGTTCGTTTTTTATCACACCAACCAGCTATGCTGCAAGGAATGTGTGCTCCCTGAGCAAAGTTGAAGAGTAGACAATGAAAACAATGAAATTAAAATATGGTGTTAGCTCATTTCCCTGTCAGCTGCCTGATGCCAGAATACTGCAACCAGAATCGTTTCCAGAGCCAGCTGCGGCTGAACAGCTGATCCGTGAGGCACTGTCTCGCCCTATCGGGTCATTGCCTCTGGGCAAGATATTGTGCCCGGGGGAGAGGGTCGCCATTGTTACTTCCGATATTACCCGTTACAGCGGTAGTGAAATATATTTGCCAATTTTGATTGCTGAACTCAATGCGATCGGAATTCCTGACAGCGATATTGAGATTGTCATTGCACTGGGAATCCATCGAAAACAAACTGAAGAGGAACATCGTAAAATAGTTGGTTCTTTGTACGGTCGTATTGCCATTTATGATCACGAATGTGACGATCCCGATGCACTGGTTGATTTAGGGGTGACCGATTCCGGCATTTCGGTGCAGGTCAATCGACGGGTGGTTGAGGCTGATCGGGTGATTGTGACCGGTACTGTAGGCTTCCACTATTTTGCCGGGTTTGGTGGTGGTCGTAAAGGGTTGGTGCCGGGTGTTGCCAGCCGTGAAACCTGTATGGCGAGTCACTTTGCTGTGTTCAATCCGCCAGAAGTTGGTGGGAAACATCCAAACGCAGTGACCGGGGTTTTGGATGGCAATCCGGTTGATCGGAATTTGGTCCAAGCGGCTCGGCTGGTTAATCCCGACTTCCTGTTAAATACGGTCCTTTCCCCTGAAAAAGCGATACTTGGCGTATTCTGTGGGGATCTGGAACAGGCTCACCTAGCTGGTTGTGAGATGGTGCGGGAACTGTTTCAGGTGACATTGGATCGACCTGCTGATCTGGCGGTGATTTCCTGCGGTGGCGAGCCGAAAGATATCAATTTCATCCAAGCGCAAAAAGCCCTCGATTATGGCTGCCAGGCAGTCAAAGAAGGGGGAACCATTATCCTGCTAGCTGCCTGTCGTGACGGATTTGGCAATGCAACCTTTTTTGACTGGTTTCGCTATCAAGATCTGGATGAGTTTGAAAGCGCCCTGCGGAAAAATTATCAGATCAACGGACAAACTGCTCATGCAACTTTGTCAAAAGCGCGCCGCTTCAGGGTGATCCTGATCAGTGAATTTACTGCTGAACAAACTCGAAAGATGGGGATGGAGAAAGCGATTGATCTGGATAGTGCGCTGGAACTGGTTCTGTCGGATTTAGATAAAAATGCAGAGATAGTTGTTATTCCTGATGGGGGGATGGTTTTGCCGGTGATTGATTCTTAACGGAGAGCCGCTGAGATCGGAGAGAGAACCTTTAGAAGCAAGTATAGCCACCAAGACACCAAGTTCACCAAGAAGAGCTTTATTTTGGCTTAAAACCAAAAAAATGAATTAGACTTAGATTCTCTTGGTGTCCTTGGTGTCTTGGTGGCAATGTCTATGTTTTGACTTTCTCTCCGGCTCTCCGTTAAAGCTTTTACAAAAGGATATTTTATGCCCACAAAAGAAGACGTTATCCAGCATGTGATAGAAACCGGTTCTTTGCCGACCCTTTCGACTGTTGCATCCACGCTGATTAATATTGCCGGAAAAGAAGAAACCACTATCTATGACATTTCCAAGTTGATTGCTCAGGATGTATCGCTATCATCTAAAATTCTTAAAGTTGTGAACTCCTCTTTTTACAATTTTCCCAACGAAGTGAGAACGATTCAGCAGGCGGTTGCTATTCTGGGAACCAATGCGGTGCGGAGCCTGGTTTTATCTTTCTCTTTTTTGAATATGGAACGCCCACAGCATGGGGCAGGGTTTAATTATGGCCGTTTCTGGGAGGAATCCCTCGCTGCTGCCGTTGCGTCTAAGTTGATTATGGCCAAGGTTTCGGATCAGGACCCGGAAGAAGCTTTTACCGTAAGTTTGTTGCAGAATCTTGGCAAACTGATTCTAGCCTGCGCCTATCGTGAGACTTATGACCAGCTGCTGGAAGAAGCGGCTGGCAGTGAAAAACGTTTACTGGAGCTGGAAGATGAACGAATTGGTGCCAATCACGCGTATATTGGTGGTGAGGCGGCAAAACGCTGGAATTTTCCTGATAGTTTGGCCGTTCCGATCATCTATCACCATGACCCTGATGGCTATAGTGGGGGTGATGCTGATCTCAAAACAGAAATAGGGGTGGTGCATCTGGCGGCTCTGCTGGCCAATATTATGTATTCTGGTAATCCAATTGATTACCATGGCCCATTCCGCGAACGCGCTCAGAAAATGTTTAAGCTGGAGACTGCCAGCATCGATGAAATTCTGGAACAAGCTAATAAGGACGTTGCTAAAGCCGCTAATTATTTTGGCCTGAACATTGAGGGTACAGCTTCAATCCCGGAGATTTTGCAGCAGGCCAATATCGAACTCAGTTTGCTTAATATGAGTTATGAGCAGATTAACAGAGAACTGGTTCAGTCAAAGATGCAGTTGGAAACATTGACCTCTGAATTGGAAGAAAAAAACACTTATCTGGAGGAAATTGCCAACCTGGATGGGTTGACGCAGATTTATAATCATCGCTATTTCCAGGAATCTCTTGATAAAGAGATCAGCAGAAGCATCCGCCAGGAAAATAAGTTGAGTTTGATCTTGACGGATATTGATAATTTCAAAAAATTCAATGATTTCTACGGTCATCAGGCGGGTGATTATGTTTTAAAAGAGTTTGCGAATCTCTGTGGTGGTGTGATCAGGGAATACGATCTGATCGCTCGCTATGGTGGTGAGGAGTTTGTCTTTATTTTACCTGAAACTGGTGAAGCTGATGCTTTAATGGCTGCAGAAAAGATTCGCTCTGCTATTGAACAGCACCTCTTCAGTTATGAAGGGGATGAATACCGGGTGACCAGCAGTTTTGGGGTTGCTGTTTTTACCGGAGATGGTAAGCCGATGAAAAAAACCGAATTGATTGAGCAAGCAGACAAAGCTCTCTATATGGCAAAGAAAAAAGGGCGCAACCGGGTTGAGGCTTATACTTCAAAGAAGAGCGGCTGGTTTGGTAAATCAAAGTAGACTTATTTGGTTGTATATTTCATAATAAAACCAAAATGATAGTCACCAAGGCATGGAGCACCCTAAGAAGACAATTTTAACGGAGAGATGCTGAGAGCAGAGAGAAAACTATCAAACCTCAAAGATAGCCACCAAGGCACCAAGTTTACCAAGAAAATCTTTTTGGGGTTAAAATCAAAAAACATATTTTTAGTTTTTGGCCATCTCTGCCCCTCTTCGCCTCTGCGTTAAAGCTTTTGATTTTCTTGGTGTCTTGGTGGTCTACGAAGTTAGAATTTGACTCTGTTTGAATACAAAGGAAATTGAACAATGCTTGATAAAGATATCATCACAGCACTTCAGCAGATAAGTGGTCAGGACCAGGTGTTGACCGACAAGGCTGATCGGATCTGTTACTCCTATGATGCCACCCAGAAACAGTATCTTCCCGATGTGGTTGTCCATCCCGGCAGTGTTGAAGAAATCAGTCAGATCATGAAACTCGCCACTGAAAAGAAAATTCCGGTTTTTCCGCGTGGTGCCGGAACCGGGTTTACCGGTGGAAGTGTGCCGACAGCAGGTGGAATTGTCCTTGGTTTGACGCGGCTGGATAATATTCTTGATATTGATGAAGAGAATCTTGTTGCCACTATAGAGCCTGGTGTTGTTACTGCCGACTTTCAGAAAACCGTAGAAAAAGTGGGTCTATTTTATCCCCCCGATCCAGCCTCCCTTAAGGTTTCAACTATGGGTGGTAATGTGGCTGAATGTGCCGGAGGGCCACGCTGTGTCAAGTATGGAGTGACCAAAGATTATATTATCGGGTTAGAAATTGTCACTCCGACTGGTGATATCATTAAAACCGGTGGCCCGACAATGAAAGGGGTGGTTGGTTACGATCTGACCAAGCTGATCTGTGGCAGCGAAGGAACTCTTGCGGTTATTACCAAAATTATTGTAAAGCTTCTGCCAAAGCCAGAAGCGAAGAAAACCATGCTGGTGCTGTTCGATTCCATTGATGGTGCTGCACAAGCAGTTTCAGCAATCATCCGGGGAAAAATTATTCCGACAACCCTCGAATTTTTAGATGCACGGACTCTTGATTGTCTCCGTCAGGGGACTGATCTGGACGTTCCGGCGGCGGCACGGGCGGTTCTCCTTATTGAGGTCGATGGTGAGCGGGAGTTTCTGGATAAACAAGTTGCCAGAGTTTCAGAAATTGTTCAGCCCCTTGGTATTGTTGAGATCCGGATTGCGGAAACTCCGGAGGAAAGTGAAGCTCTCTGGGAAATGCGGCGCTCAATTTCGGCGTCATTACGCCAGGTCAATCCTGATAAGTTCAATGAAGATATCTGCGTACCGCGCTCCAAGGTGCCGGAAATGATCCGTAAAATTGAGCGGATTGCTGATAAATATCAAATTCCGATTGTCAATTATGGACATGCTGGTGATGGGAACATCCATGTCAATATTATGGTTGATGAGAAGATCCCTGGTGATCATGAAAAAGCTGAAAAAGCGGTTGTTGAAGTTTTTGAGGGGACACTGGAATTGGGTGGAACGATGAGTGGCGAGCATGGTGTCGGAATTATGAAGGCACCTTTTATCGATATGGAACTGTCAGCGACTACGATTGACTACATGAAGACCATCAAGCGGGCGCTCGATCCAAATAATATCCTCAATCCGGGGAAAATTTTTCCGAGTGATGTTTAGAAGTAGTTTAACGGAGAGACGCTGAGAAGGAGAGTTGGAGAGAAAGATCAAAACCATACGATAGCCACCAAGACACCAAGAACACCAAGGAAAAACAAAAATCTTTTTTGGGTTTTAAAACCTTAAAAATGCTTTTGACTTTGGTTC
>JASJGT010000242.1:0-3649 GCA_033791405.1 Desulfuromusa sp. | reverse complement strand
CCGGTTCGTCTCTTTCAGCCTGGTCGTTACTATTGCCTTTATCCTGCTTGTCTCGCTGGTGGTGGATGCCATGATTACTGCATTGGGTATGTTTGTGGTCAAGTGGGCCGGCGAATGGGCGACGTTCATGGTTGAATTCGATTCAATGCTTTTGGATGTAGGCGCCACCACCACGCTGTTCGCTCTGTTTTTCAGATATCTGCCGAACGTCAAACTGAATTGGACAGATACCTGGTTCGGCGCATTTGTGACCGCGGGCTTGTTTACAGCGGGCAAGTACCTGATCGGATTTATTATCGGAAACAGCACGGCCGCCGATCTATACGATGCCGCCGGCAGCGTCCTCGTGCTGATGCTCTGGGTCTATTACGCGTCGGCCATTTTTTTGTTCGGGGCGACGTTTACCTTTACCCGCGCCAAACTGATGAGCAGTGGCCGAGAGATGGACGCGGTCGTTGTCGGGGGGAAATAATGAGAATAATAAATGTGATTGAAGAAGAAACTGTTGGCACAAGGATGGTAATCACAAGAAGACAATGTTTTCATCGTTGCACATGTCGGATTTTTTTGATGGCAGCCCTTTGCATGGCCTTGTTAGTGACATTTGGTTGCAGTATGGTCGGGCCGAGGTCAATCAGTATGGGCCGGGCGGATTATAATGAAGCAATCAATCAAACCGAAAATGAACAAATGCTGTTGTCCATTGTGAAGGCGCGATATGGAGAAACTTTTTCACTCCTTGTAGTGAGTGGTGTCGCGGCAAATGTCCGTTTCAGGACGAGTGCTGGTGTCAATGTCGGATTTGGCCCAAGTGAGTACTTTTCAGGGAATCTCGTACCCTTCAGCGGCGGTATTGCCATCGAGGAAAACCCCACGATTACATACAAACCGATTCAGGGAGAACAGTATCTACGCCAGTTACTTTCGCCCATCTCTTTGAATATGTTGGTATTAATTATGCGTAGCGAGACCTACCCCGCGACCTATCTCACGCTGATTGCAAACAGAATCAACGATATGCAAAATCCCGACTTTTCCATGGCATCGCCGGCCGGGACGGATAGTCGATTTCAGCGCTTTGTTGAACTCAGTGAAGATTTGGATCAATCTGGTGTTCTCCAGTTGGTTGAAGATCCGAGTAAAAACATCACTTTTGACATCATGATCAATGATTATGCACCGACCCACTCCGATAAAGTCCGTGAATATCTTGATCTAGCAGGGCTTTCTATGCCCGCTGACGGATCATCAAATATCGTCGTCCCGGTTCATTTTGCGGTCAAAGGACCTGAATGGAAAGGCCTTGCCATTTCCACGCGGTCGACCTATGATCTCCTTGAGATCCTCAGAGCATCAATTCAAATTCCTCAGGAGCATGCCCATGCTGGGCTGACCCGCAACTATCCCCCACCTGGCCTGGCAGGGAAAGACATCCATATTCAATCCTCGAAGGACAAACCGAAACGGGCGGCCATTGCTGTAGCGTATCGGGGATACTGGTTCTATATAGACGAAACCGATATGCAGACCAAATTGTTTTATGACATGGCAAGAACCTTATGGTCCCTCAGTATTTCTGCTGCTGCGGATCAGAAGGCGGCACCAGTATTAACCATACCCGTGAGCCGGTAAAGTGGGATTCGGAATCTCTTTCACCCTGGTCGTCACCATCGCCTTCATCCTGCTCGTCTCACTGGTGGTGGATGCCATGATCACTGCGATGGGTATGTTTTTTGTGCAGTGGGTCGGCGAATTGGCGACGTTCAGTGGCCAAGAGATGAGAAAGGCCGTCGTCGGAGTCGAATTGTGAGAATAGGCTATTTTCGATTCCAGTGCTATTCAACTTCCAAAGAGGCAATTGTGTTCCACGGAACCGTTTGGATATCTTTCTGTACTCTTGAATGTTCCCCACCATATACGAGAAAACAATTCCTTGTTTGTGTGTAGATTTTCTTGTAATAAATCAGTCCTTTAAATAGGTCTCCAGCAAGTGTCTGGCTTGATTTTATTTCAACCATGTCAAGATAGGATCCATAATCCAACAGGATATCCACTTCGCGGCCTTTACTGTCTCGCAGGTAGTAAAGATTATCCGTTTTTCCTTGGTTGAATCTTTTTTTCAAAAATTCCGAAACGATCATATTTTCAAATAGTGCCCCGCGCATAGGATGGGCAAGCACATGCGCTGAATTTTGCATCCCAAGCAAAAAGGCTGCTAAACCCGTATCGATAAAATACAGCTTCGGGGCTTTGATCAACCGTTTCCCTAAGTTACTGTAGTAGGGCGGAAGGAGTTTGATAATATAACTAGCTTCCAAAATTGAAAGCCAGCTTTTGATCGTATTGTGATTAACGCCACAGTCATTTCCCAGTGATGAAAAATTAACCACCTGTCCGCAACGAGTTGCGCAAAGCTTGAGAAATATTTCAAAACGAGATAAGTTTTTTACATTAATCAGCAATCGCAGATCTCTTTCAATATATGTATTAAAGTAAAAGGACAGCGCCTCTGTAGGGTTGAGCTGTTTATCATAAATCCTCGGATAAAAGCCGGTATAAATCATTTGGTCAATGGATCCAAGGGACTGGTGGAATAAAATCTCATCAAAGGAGAAAGGCAGGAGCCGGGCAATTGCAGTTCGACCGGCAAGTGATTGACTGACAGTGTTGAGTAGTTCAAAATTCTGACTGCCGGTTATGATAAACTGACCCGTTTTTTGCGATTCATCGACGATAACTTGAATATAGGAAAGTAGATTGGGGGTTCGCTGGATTTCGTCCAATACGGCGCCATCCGGAAACCGGTTCAGAAATCCTTTGGGATCGGATGTGGCAAAGCTACGCTCTTCAATGCTCTCCAGCGATACATAAGGAATATCCGGGAAAAGCATTTTGCATAGGGTGGTTTTTCCTGATTGCCGGGGGCCGGTTATGGTGACAACCGGGTATTGCTTGGAATATTGAATTATTTTGGGGGCAATTGTTCTTGGAATCATATCTTTTTCTACAACAGATGGGTCAAATTGTCAATTGAATTCGCAAACTGTGCGAATTCTGGATCAGCGTTAACCGGTCGATGTTGGCGTTACACTTTTTATCCCCTTCAACCCTGAACCTTGCCCCCTCAAAACACCTGGACTAGGCGCCCCCCCGTTTTTCCCCCTTTTCGGAGGTGTTTATCGGCTATCTTCGAGTGATACACCAATAGTCATGACCCCGCCAACCCTTGGGAACTCACCATGAAGAAACAAAACCATCTTCGCTGTTTTATGGCCCTGATGCTGTTGCTCGTCACCGGCGGCTGCGCCACGCTGCCCGACAATGTGGGGCGGGAGGCGTCGACGGCCTACGTGGACACGCACGACACGCGCATCGGCCGGAATGTGCAGGCGGCCATGGCGGAACACCCCGGAACGTCCGGATATCTGCTGCTGGGCAACGGCCTGGATGCCTTCGTGGCGCGTGTGCTGCTCGCCCAGCGGGCCGAACGGTGCATCGATACGCAGTATTACATGATTCACGATGACGTCGTCGGCAGCCTGTTTTCGCGACGATAAGGAAGGAATAATGGAATATTTAACAAAGTAATCCGAAATATAAGCTTAACTTGATATTTTGCCGGAATGACAGTAAAAATGTAAGTCTGATG
>JASJGT010000241.1:0-17718 GCA_033791405.1 Desulfuromusa sp. | reverse complement strand
AAATTAATTGCACAGGCGGGGCTGGCTTCGCGTCGAGAGGCAGAGCGGTGGATTGAAGAGGGAAAAATCCTTCTGAATGGTCAACCGGCCAAGTTAGGTGATCGAGCTGATTTAAATATTGATCAAATCCATGTTGATGGGCAAATTCTTACCTCTGCACAAGAAAAGGTCACTATTTTACTCAATAAACCACGTGGTTATGTTTCAACCTTGAAAGATCCGGAGGGGCGGCGACTGATTACTGATCTTATCGACAAAATCCCCCAAAGACTATTTCCTGTTGGACGACTGGATTACAATACTGAGGGTTTGTTACTGCTGACCAATGATGGTGATCTGGCGCAACAAGTGAGTCACCCGAGCCATCATGTTGATAAGACCTACTTGGTAAAAGTTCGAGGCAGCTTGTCTGGCAAAATGGTGAAACAATTGAACCAGGGGCTTATTCTTGAGGATGGTAAGACCGCACCGGCAAAAGTAGAAAATATCAGAACGACGGGGTCAAGTTGCTGGTTTGAATTGACGATCCATGAGGGTAAGAACAGACAGGTTCGGAGGATGTGCGAAGCTCTTGGTTTAACCGTCGTCAGACTCAAGCGGATCCGTTTGGATTTTCTAGATTTGACGGATGTTGCAACGGGGAGATATCGTCGTTTAGTGGACAGCGAAATTAGAACATTGAAAAAAATTAAATAAATCACATTCATTATTGTTCTTTATTTTTAAAATGTGCTACTCTGTTTATAATACTTTTTAATAAAACTTATGGTTGCGCCATAAGTCAGTAGACTTACTTGACAGTAAACGGATATTTCACGTATCTTTTAGTCTTGACGTTTCTGTTAAATAGCTTGTTTTAGGGAGTTTTTTTTGGCAACGAATAAAGATAAATTACTCGAATCGGCGCAGAAGAACCTGAAGAAAAAACAGGTGGCTAAGGCGATCAAGGATTACGTTAAAGTTGTTGAGCTGGATCCTGCTGATGTCCGTTCGCGACAGAAGTTGGCAGAATTATATGTTCGTACCAATAAAAACACTGAAGCCTATGAGCAATATGAGTCTGTTGCCAAATATTTTTCCAGTAACGGTTTTTATCTGAAGGCCATTGCAATCTACAAGCAGATGCAACGTCTTGACCCAAGTCAAGTTGCCCTGTTTAACCGTCTGGCAGAGTTGAATGAGAAGCAAGGTTTGCTGGGTAATGCGATGGCTGAGTACCGCAATCTGGTCGATTATTATGGCCGGAATGGGATGATCGCGGATGAGCTTAAAACCTTGGAAAAAATGCGTGATCTTGATCTTAATAACCTGAATATTCGTGTCAAACTCGCTGAAATATATGCCCGCAATGAACGCAAAGATGAGGGGTATGACGAGCTTGAAGCTGTGCTTGAAATTTTGAGTGATAAAGGCGATTTTGATAAAATCCTCAAACTTTACAAGATGTTTTTGCCTATTTACCCAAATGATAAAAAGTTACAAATGGGCTTGGCGTTAGCTTTTTACGAAAAAGGTGATTTTAAAAGAGGCGTCACAATTCTGGAAAGTTTATTAAAGGATAAGCCTAAAGATCCAGATCTTCTCCGTTTGTTGGGTCGTGGTTATGCCGATTTAAAAAATTGGACCAAGTCTCGTGAAACTTATCAGCAACTCCTGGTTATGGATCCTACCGATCTGGATATTCGTGAATCGTTAATTCAATGTGAAATTGACAGTACTCAATATGACCGTGCTCTGGCTGAACTGGAGGAGTGGAAGGATACCTTCTTTAAGGCTGATCGTTTGGTTTGCTTAAAAGAATGCTATGAAATTCTTAAAGATAAGCTCGACGGCAACAGTACGGTTTTGCAGACTCTGGATGCAATTTATGAGCTTACCGGTGAAGGTGACAAACTGCTGGATATTATGTCTGAGCAGGAAGATGAGCCCGATGAGCCGATTCTTGATGAAACCCTCTCTGATATTCTCCTTGGCTCAGCTGAAGAGGATATAGAAGATGAATTGGTGGTGTTGGATGAGAGTGACGATTTAACCTTTGATGTTATCGAGGATGAAGCTGTTGATCTCGAACTGGAATCGTCACTCGGTGGTGGATTCTCAGATGACAGTGCAGACTCGGATGCAATCATCGAACTGAATATTGATGAAAATTTAAATCTGAGCGGGGGAGGGGACAACGATCTGGAATTTTCTTTTGATTTGGAAGAAGAAAATTCTACACCAGCAGCCCCTGCCGTTGAGCATAATTTACAAGCTGATCTAGAAGAAACTGAATTCTACATTCAGCAAGGGCTATACGCAGAAGCACAAAAATTGTGCAATGATATTTTGGCTTATGATTCTGATTCTATCGAATGCCGCCAAAAACTTGAAGAGATTGAAGCTCTACTAAACCAACAGCAAGATAAACCAAGTTCTGATGAGCCTTCGTCTGTGACCAATCCCTTATCAGATAGTTTTGCAGATGTTGACTTTGATTTTAACCTGGATGCTCTTCAGCCGGACAAAACGGCTGAGAAAAAGATTTTTAAAACCGATGTTGATGAGCAGATTGCTGCTGATGATATGGAGTCTCACTACAACCTCGGGATCGCTTATCGGGAAATGGGTTTATTGGATGATGCGATCAGTGAGTTTGAAAAAGCGGAGCAGGAACCAGCTCGTTATGTTGATTGCCAGACGTTGAAAGGACTCAGTTTCTCAGACAAAGGTGATTTTAATAATGCAGAGGTGATGTTTCAGCAGGCACTGGATTCTCCTCAGTTGGAGGAAATCCAACGACTCAACCTTGGTTATGAGCTTGGTTTGCTTTATGAACGGGCAGAACGTTCTAACGATGCGTTGGTCAGTTATCAGGACGTTTTTTCACAGGACAATAATTACCGAGATGTCAGGGATAAAATTTCTCTATTAAAAAATAGTCTCGGTATTACTGAGGATGATTCTCAAAGCACACCGGAAGAGAATAAAGAGCGAATTTCCTTTCTGTAGTCATAGCTTTTTCCTGGAGTATCCATGGGTTATACCGACCACTTCAACTTTGATCGTGAGCCATTTTCCAACGCGCCGAATGATAAGTTTTATTTCGACAGTGAGCAACACAAACAGGCGTTATTGCGACTGAAATACTCTGTTGATTCAGACAAGGGTTTGGCTGTTCTAGTTGGCGGGGTTGGTACTGGAAAAACCACACTTGCCAGACGAATGCTTGATAATCTCCCCTATGATAAATATGAATCATCTCTGTTGGTTATGATTCATTCTGCGATCACTCCTGAGTGGATCTTGTCCCGTATCTGTGTGCAATTAGGGGTGAAGAATCCTGATCTCAGTCCTCTGAAAATGCTGAAACAACTTTATGAGCGTTTGCTGGCAATTGAAAAAGAGGGACGCAAGGCTGTTGTGCTGATTGATGAAGCGCAAATGTTACAAACGCGGGAATTGATGGAAGAGTTTCGCGGCTTATTAAACTTAGAAATACCTGATAAAAAGCTCCTCAACATTGTTTTTTTCGGCTTGCCTGAGCTTGATGATATTATGAAGCTGGACGCGCCACTGGCACAGCGAGTTGCTTTTAAATATACTCTAAAGCCCCTGTCTGCAGACGCTTCACTTGAATATATTGATTATCGCCTCCGGGTTGCCGGATGTGATGACTCACCTTTTGACGCTGATTCTTTAACCTTGATTCACAAGTTTTCCGGTGGTGTTCCAAGGTTGATAAATACCCTCTGTGATAATGCCCTGTTTGAAACATATCTACGTCATGGAACAGAAATTACAGCAGAAATTATCAATAATGTGGCTGAGGATCTCGGGTTAGCCACAGTTGGTTTGACTTTAGCGTCGGTCGATGAACCGGTAGACGACTTGAAAAATGACTTAGATGATGAATTGGATGATATTGAGATTATTTTTGATGAGTTAGAAGAGAAATAATTATAGGGTTTATTCCTTAGCTTCGAATTATAGTTGAGATAGCGATCGTGTCACATTACGATCGCTATCTTTTTTTTATCTGAAAAGTCATAATGGTTATTATGAAAACTAAAATTCATGTTTTGCCCGAAGAATTATGCAATAAAATTGCCGCCGGAGAAGTTGTTGAACGCCCCTCATCAGTGGTTAAGGAGTTGCTTGAAAACTCATTGGATGCTGGGGCCTCAGATATTTTGATTGAGCTCGAAGCAGGTGGGAAACGTTTGATCCGGATTACCGATAATGGTTGTGGTATGAATCGACAGGATGCATTCCTCTCATTTGAACGCCACGCAACCAGTAAGATTCGTACTGATGCTGATTTGTTTGTCCTCACAACCCTTGGTTTTAGAGGTGAAGCTCTGGCGTCCATTGCATCAGTATCCCGGTTGCGGTTGAAAACCTGTGATAATGATGAGGGGCTTGGTCAGCAGATTTACGCTGAGGGGGGGAAGATTAAAAATGTTGCTGAACTTGGCCTGCCGCAAGGGACTGTCGTTGAGGTTCGTAACTTATTTTTCAATTTACCTGCACGTAAAAAATTTCTGCGTAAAGAACAAACCGAACTCGGTCACGCAGCAGATGTTGTCACCAAACAAGCATTAGCAAATTCAGGAGTCAGTTTCCGCTTAAAACATAATGATCGGATGATGCTTGATTTGCGTCGTGAAAAGGGATTAAGAGAACGAGTGGCTGCGTTATTGGGGAGATCGTTGCTGCATGATTTACTCCCAATAGAGCGACAGCATGGAGACGATCTGCAGTTATCTGGATTGATTTCTCAACCGCAGTTAACCCGTTCGGCGGCATCCCATATCTACACTTTTATCAATGGTCGTTATATCCGGGATCGCGTGGTTCAACACGCGGTTATGGAAGGCTACCGTCATTTGTTAATGAAGGGGCGTTACCCGGTTGTTGTTCTTTTTTTACAGATAGATCCGGCACAGGTGGATGTGAATGTCCATCCAACCAAACATGAAGTGCGTTTTCGAGAACAATCGCTGGTTCATGATTTTATCGCTACAAGTTTACAGCAGACACTCCGACCAGCTGAATGGTTGGAAAAGGAGACTCTTGATTCGTCTGCTAATGAAGTGGAAAATGTTGTATCTACTAACTCTTTTGTCAGCGAATCCACTCCCCAATATGTACAGCCTGAAGGGCATTTTCAGAACAATATTGCCGTTACTGAATCCACTGTACAACAATTTTACCCATCTCCACCCTTTTCCCAGCTGAGTTCAGAAGATCGATCGGCTATTGGTACTCAATATGTTCTCCCTGGAAGTGAAGCGACAGGGTTCTTTTCGCGATTGCAGATCCTTGGGCAGTATCACCAGAGTTATCTTCTCTGTCAGGATGGTGCCGATTTGATTCTGATTGATCAGCATGCGGCGCATGAACGGGTTGGTTTTGAAAAATTACGCCATGCATATGCTGCAGGAACAATTCCCAGCCAAACATTACTTTTTCCCGAAGTTTTGGAACTTGATTTTAACAGTGCTGCTGCACTTGGTGATAATCAGCATGAGCTGGAGAGCTTGGGGTTTGAAATTGAACCTTTCGGGGGGAAATCCTTCGCATTGAAAGCTATTCCGCAGTTGCTGGAAAATAGGAACGCAGCGAGGTTGGTGGTTGATGTTGCCCTCGAATTGGAACGGATCGGACGCACCGGACAGCTACGTGAATCTATCGATGAGATTTTGATTTTGATGGCTTGTCACAGTGTTATCCGTGCCAATCAAGCTCTTGCCGTTGTTGAGATAAAGGCATTATTCCAAGAACTTGATCAAATTGACTTTAAAGCAAATTGTCCCCATGGTCGTCCGGTGATGCAGCGTATGACGCTCACTGAAGTTGAACGGTTATTCAGGCGCCAATAAATGATTCCAGCAACAACAGATCAAATATCAGTTCTAGCTATCTGTGGTCCGACGGGTTCGGGTAAAACGTCCCTGGCTCTTTCTCTTTCTGAAAAAATCCCGTTAGAAATTATTTCTGCTGATTCGCGACAGATCTATCGCCGTATGGATATCGGTACAGCAAAAGCGACGCAACAGGAGCAAGCTGCTGTACCCCATCATATGATTGATTTAATTGAGCCAGATCAGAACTTTTCCGTGGCTGAATTTGTCGACCGGGCACGCCCCCTGATTCTGCAAATAGTCGGCCGGGGAAAGACCCCCTGTATTGTTGGTGGCACCGGCCTGTATATCAGAGCGTTGTTGGGGGGATTAGCTCAGTTGCCTGCCGGCAACCCTGCGCTGCGCAAAGAACTACATCAACGGGAATTGATTGAGGGGGCTGGTAGCTTGTTCAGGGAGCTGGAGCAGGTTGATCCCGCTTCTGCCACTTCGATACATCCAAATAATCTCATTCGCATTGTTCGGGCACTTGAGGTTTTTGCTACGAGTGGTCGGAAAATGTCTGAGTTGAAGGCTGAACATCGTTTTTCTGAGCAACCCTATCGTGTATTGAAACTGGCACCTGATTTTCCCCGCGATGAACTCTATTCACGGATAAATTGCCGCTCAGAGGAGATGCTTTCAGCTGGGCTAGTCAAGGAAGTTAAGGGGTTGGTTGAAGATTACTCTTTCAATTTGAAAGTTTTGCAAACTCTTGGATATCGAGAAGTCGTACGCTACTTAAAGGAAGAAATCAGTGCAGAGCAGATGCTCGATGATATTCAAAAATATACCCGCCAATATGCCAAAAGACAAATGACCTGGTTCAAAAAGGAGTCAGGTATTATTTGGGTTGATTCCTCAATGAAGTCTGGTAAAGTAGTACAATCTATTGAACATTTTTTACTTTATTAAAGGAGCGGACATGCCTAAATCACCATTCAACATTCAAGATCAGTACTTGAATCAGGCTCGAAAAGAGCGGGTTAAAGTTTCTCTCGTTATGATGACCGGAGATAAACTGGAGGGCTACATAAAGTCTTTCGACAGTTTTTGTATTTTAGCCGAAAGTGGAAGTGATATGCTTATTTATAAGCATGCGGTTAGCTCAATCACTTCAGCTGATGGTAATTTTCGTTTGCACGGTGGGCGTGATTAGTTTTTCATAGTATGATATTTTTTCCAAAGGGCGGTACCGGTGGTGCCGCCCTTGCTGTTTTTTTACCCCTCTCCTTTATATTTGACCCGATTTCCTGGTCGATATGAATAACAGAAGACAAAAAATGTTGAGTGAAAGAAGATATGAATGATAAAGATCGAGTCGGTCGCATCAGGTAGTTATGCCGAGGAGCTTGGACTCCAAGCCGGCAATCGGTTGCTCAGTATTAACGGTCACGAAATCGTTGATCTGGTTGATTATCATTTGCACAGTGAGACAGATCATCTTGTGTTGGAAATATTGCGAGAGAATGATGACCTATGGGAACTTGACCTGGCTAAAGAACCGCTGGAAGATCTTGGCCTGTCTGTTGAACATCCGCGACCGCAGCAATGTGGCAATCAGTGTGTTTTTTGTTTTGTCCATCAATTACCTAAAGGGTTGCGAGATACTCTGTATATCAAGGATGAGGATTATCGCTTTTCCTACCTTTACGGTTCCTATATCACTTTGACTAATCTGGATGAAAACGATCTGCAGAGAATCATTCGAGATAAACTTTCCCCCCTCTATATTTCTGTCCATGCGACCGATCATCCTCTGCGTGAAAAACTACTCAACACCAAGGTTCCGGAAATTTTACCTTTGCTTAAACGTTTAGCTTCTGCCGGGATTGAACTGCATTGTCAGGTGGTACTCTGTCCGGGAGTCAATGATGGGGCGGCGTTACAACAAACGATCGAGGATTTAGCAAATCTTTATCCTCAGGTTGCCTCTTTGGCGGTGGTTCCGGTAGGTTTGACACAATATCGGGCAAGATTGCCACAATTAAAAAAAGTGCTGTCGCAGGATGCAACCTCTTGTCTGGAATTGATTCATCAATATCAACAGGAATATTTAGTTCAGCATGGCAGTCGCTTTGTTTTTCCTGCTGATGAGTTCTATCTATTGGCCCAGCATGGGATACCAGTTTACGCTGATTATGAGGAGTTTAGGCAGATTGAAAACGGTGTAGGGATGATTGCACAGTTTCGACAACAAGCTGCGGAAGTTTTACTTGACGCTGAAAAGTTGAAATTAGATAAAATCACTTTGGTAACAGGTTGCCTGTTTTATGATGAATTGGTTGGGTTTGCTGAACGGCTCAGTTTGAAAACGGGGGTCAAGCTCGACGTGGTTGCAATAAAAAATTATTTTTTTGGTGCTGATATTACCGTGACCGGATTAATGACTGGCGCTGATTTGTTAGAACAATTGCAGGATCTGAAGCTGGGAGATGGCATCCTGATACCCGATGTTGTGTTGAAGGATGGTGGCAAGCTGTTTCTGGATGATGTGAATATTGAAGAAATCAGTTCTTCTCTGCAAATTCCTGTTGTTGTCGTAGAGAGCTCTCCGTGGGGAATACTTGACGGGTTGGAATCCCTCGCTGATGGGGCAGTTGAAATTATTCATGCGTAAAAATATGACTTCTCCTGTGCGGAAAAAAATGATTATTGGTGTCATTGGTGCGGCCAATGCTTCGCCCTCTGGTTTAACAAACGCGTACCAGGTTGGGCGACTGATTGCTGAAAAAGGTGCTATTCTGGTTTGTGGTGGTTTAGGTGGTGTGATGGAAGCCGCTTCCCGTGGCTGCACTGAAGCAGGGGGAGATGTCCTCGGCATTTTGCCTGGAAGTTCGTCCGATTCTGCCAATCCCTATGTCACTTTACCAATTGTCACAGATATGGGACATGCTCGAAATATTATTATCGCCCAGACCGCCAGCGCACTGATAGCAATTGAAGGTGAATATGGTACTTTGTCTGAAATCGCAATCAGTTTGAAATTGGATAAACCAGTTGTGCAGCTTGGAAGTTGGTCACAAATCTCCACGACCTATCAGGCAGAAACCCCGGAACAAGCAGTTGAAATGATATTTTCTGTGATTCGTAAAGGTGGGATTGATAATGAATAAACTCAAGTCAGTACCAGAACCAGCAGGTCATTCCCATCCCTCAGTCGAGTCTGACTCGGTCAGTAAAATGATCGAATGGTTGCGCGGTCGGGGCAAAATTCTGATTATCTGCCATGATAATCCTGACCCTGATTCAATTGCATCTGCTGTGGCATTACGCCACCTGATTCTGATAAAAACTGGGCAGGATGCGGTGTTGGCATATGGGGGTGTAATCGGTCGCAGCGAAAATCGCAAAATGGTTGAATTACTGGAAATAACCCTGGTGCCATTCTGTGAACTCAATCTCTCTCAGTTTGCAGTGGTGTGTATGGTTGATACCCAACCTGACGCTGGGAATAACTCTTTGCCTGAGGGACAGCCGGTCGATCTGATTGTTGATCATCATCCCCCTAAGAAAGAATTTTCAGATGTTTACTGGGTCGATGTTCGTGAGGGATATGGCGCATCAGCAACTATCCTTTATGAATATCTGAATGATCAAGAGGTGTCGATTAATACAAAACTTGCGACCAGCCTGTTCTATGCGATTAAATCGGAAACTCAGGATCTTGGGAGGGAATGGTCAAAAGCTGATCGTGAAGCTTATTTGAAATTACTGCCCCTTTCGAATAATCAAATTCTTTATGACGTTATTCATCCGCAGGTTTCACGCAAGTATTTTTCCACTTTTCATACTGCAATTGAAAATTCTCGAGTTTTTGGTGAAATGTTGGTTTTTAATTTGCACAAGGTTGAAAATCCGGATCTAGTTGCTGAATTAGCCGACTTTTTGTTGCGTCAACAGGGGATAAATTATGTTCTTGGGATGGGTTGGTTCAACGGAACTCAAATTCTGTCGATGCGCTCACTTAATCCTGAAGCAAGGCTTGGGCTGCTTATTCAGAAGATGGTTGCAGGGGTTGGAACCGCTGGAGGGCATGGGATGATTGCGGGTGGTCAGGTTCGTGACATTGCTGAGGATGATCTAGCTCAGAATGAGTTAGAAGAATTACTAATTGAGCGGATGTTTAAAGCCCTTAATCTCACTCAAAGCGTGGGTGAATCACTTATTTGAAACACTTCTGGAGAATGCCGTTAATTGACACAGCACTGAAAGCTGAGCTATAAACCATCCAGCTTTTCAGGGAGTCGTTATGCGTTTTTTTATTATTTTACTCTGTTTTTTTCTGCCGCTTCAGTCGGCACTTGCTGCTGTTGATATTGGTCTGCGTGGCAAGAAGCCGGTGCGTCTGGAAGATGTTTACCAGCAGGATGGTGTCCCCTATATTGCCATTGAAGATGCTCTGGATGTTGTTGGTTTGACTGGTCACTGGAATTCGATCAGCCATAGCTTTCAAATCAAGAGTAAACGTGGCCGTGCCGAAATTTCCCCCGCAAGTGGTTTTATGAAAATTTCGGGTGAACATTATCCTATGCAGGATAAACCACGCTTTATTGATGGTCGTCTCCGGGTGACCGACAGTTTTATTCTCAATCAGTTGGCACAGTTAACTGGACAGTCGATCTATTTTCGTAATCTTGATCCTGCTACCAACAGTGCTCCTGCTAAGCAGTCGAATAATCTGGAAAAGCTATTTTCTTTTCTGCTTAATAAAAAGACCAGTAAAAATGGGTCTTTAATGAATGCTGTTGCTATTGATCCAGGGCATGGCGGTTTGGATACGGGAGTTATTGCCCCGTCGGGATATAAAGAAAAACAGCTCAATCTGGCCGTTGCGGAAAAACTGGCAAAACAGTTAAAAATGAAACTGGGAATCCCGATTTACTTAAGCCGGGACGGTGATTATGAACTGACGATGGAGCAACGTCTGCAGTCAGCCTCAAAGGAGGATGTTGATGCCTGGATTTTATTGCATGCTCAGGCTGCATTTTCTACTGAACTGAACGGAGTCACTCTTTTTATCCGAGCAGAAGAAATGACCAAGAATGTTTCCGAGGAGAATGTTGTCAAGCCGGTCAAAAGGGGTAGTCTGCTTCTTGCCAATAACCTGGCTTTGGCCCTCAGGGAAAGTGCTATAAAAGTTCGTGGAATTTATCCATCATCACGGCTGTCCCTTGGTCGTGGAAATCTGCCAACGGTACAGATTGAACTTGGTTTTTTGAGCAATCCAGAAGAGTTGCAGAAACTGCAAAGTGTGGATTATCAAAATAAAATAGTTCAGGCACTTTATACTGGTATTCGTAATTACGCTAAACAGTCCAAGGAGAAATAAATGGAGTCAACTGAAGTTCAGCGCCTTGATGGTCGCTTGGAAAATCAATTGAGACCGATCAGCTTTCAACGCCAATTTACTAAATACGCCGAAGGTTCGGTGCTTGTTTGTTGTGGAGAAACCAAGGTTCTTTGTAATGCTTCGGTTGAGGAACGTGTTCCCCCGTTTATGCGTGGTAAAGGGCGTGGCTGGGTCACTGCAGAATACAGCATGTTGCCCCGTGCAACCCATACCCGTTCCATGCGTGAAGCGGCCAAGGGGAAGATATCGGGAAGAACTCAGGAAATTCAGCGTCTGATTGGCCGTTCATTACGGGCAGTTACCGATCTGGGTGCTATGGGTGAAATAACGGTGCAGATTGACTGTGATGTCCTGCAGGCTGATGGTGGCACCCGAACGGCATCAATTACTGGAGCCTATGTTGCTCTCCATGATGCCCTGAGTGGTTTGGTTAGCCGGGGTATCTTGAAACAAATACCCCTCAAAGATAGCGTTTCAGCAATAAGTGTCGGTATTGTTGCTGCAAAACCTCTGCTTGATTTGAATTATGAAGAAGATTCCAAGGCGGATGTTGATATGAATTTTGTTATCACCGGTTCTGGAAAATTTGTCGAAGTTCAGGGAACCGCAGAAGAAGAACCTTTTTCACTCAGTGAATTGGATGCATTACGTGATCTGGCTTTGCACGGTTGTGCACAATTGACCAGTCTGCAGCAGCAGTCGTTGGGGCTGGAGTCATGAAATTATTGGTCGCTACGGGCAACCAAGGTAAGTTGAAAGAGATCCGACGGCTTCTGGAAGGTTCGCCGATTGAAATTGTTGGGCTTGATCAACTCACAAATCCACCCGAAGTTGTTGAGGATGGTACTACTTTTACCGACAATGCACGTAAAAAAGCTCAAGAAATGGCAGGATTTAGTGGTTATCTGACCTTAGCTGATGATAGCGGTCTTGCTGTTGATGCTCTGAATGGTGCTCCCGGGGTTTATTCAGCGCGCTATGCTGGCGAGCAGGGTGATGATATTGCCAACAACGACAAGCTATTAGCAGTCATGTCTGGTGTTGCTGATGAAAAACGGCAGGCTGCTTTTCATTGTGTTATGGCACTCGCCTGGCCCGATGGGCGCTGTGAGACTTATGATGGTCAAGTTTCAGGATTGATTATGCATGGTCTTCGTGGTGATGGCGGTTTTGGTTACGATCCACTTTTCATCGTTCCCGAATATGGTAAAACCATGGCTGAGCTTCCACCCGAAATCAAAAATCGTATCAGCCATCGGGGGACGGCATTACGCAAAGTTATTCCGTTATTAGTGGAACTGGCTGGGCAGTAGGTTTTCAGTGTCGTTAATATCTTGACAGTGTGTGGGGCTGATGCTAGAAAACGCCTCACTTTGTTAATCAATTTAAGGAGAATATTTCATGGAAAAAACATTCGCAATTATTAAGCCTGATGCTTTTGCTGCAGGTTCTGCCGGTAAAATTCTGGCACGTATTTATGCTGAGGGCTTCAAAGTTGTCGGTTTGAAAAAACTTTACCTGAGCAAAGTCGAAGCTGAGGGTTTTTACGCTGTACACAACGAACGTCCATTTTTCGGTGAGCTCACCGATTTTATGAGTAGTGGTCCTTGTGTCGTTATGGCACTGGAGGCAGATAATGCTATCGCTAAATGGCGTGATCTGATGGGAGCAACAAATCCTGCTGAAGCTGTTGCAGGAACCCTGCGTAAGGAATTCGGTAGCAACATCGGCGAGAATGCAACCCACGGTTCAGATGCTCCTGAAACTGCAGCTTTTGAACTTGGGTACTTCTTTAACGGTTTGGAATTACTTTAATCCCAGTTAAATAGCTTGTTTCTACAAAAGCCCTCCGGTAAAATCCCGGAGGGCTTTTTTCGTGTAGAATGGCCACCAAGACGCCAAGAGCAACAAGTAAAATTTTTTCTAAGCTCGTTGATCCTCTTGGCGAACTTGGTGTCTTGGTGGCTAACGCTTTAGTTTTAAGTGTTTTAGAACCTTCTTTTGGGTTCTAGAGCTGATATTAAATGAGGGTTTTCTTGAATAAAAATAAAATTGATCTAAAAAGTCTGACCCAGGAACAACTGGAAGAATTTCTTTCTGAACTCGGTAAAGAAAAATATCGGGCAAAACAGATTATGCGCTGGATCTATCAGCGTCATGTGATCGATTTCGAGCAGATGACTGATCTGGCAAAACAGTTTCGCACTCAACTATCCGAACGAGCCACCATTTCCTCCTGGAAGCCAGAGATCGTTGAAACCAGTAGTGACGGAACACGTAAGTATCTATTTCGTCTTGATGATGGAGAATCGGTTGAAGCGGTTAGAATCCCGATGGATGAAGACCGTGCGACTTTATGTATTTCAACCCAAGTTGGTTGCGCTATGGGGTGCCAGTTTTGTATGACCGGAACATTTGGTTTAGCACGAAATCTACGCCCAGAGGAGATCGTCAATCAGGTTTGTGCAGCATTACAAGATGGGCCAATAGGAAATATTGTACTTATGGGTATGGGCGAGCCTTTGCATAACCTGGATAATGTGGTGACCGCCCTGAAGATTTTTTATCTGGATGATGGCCTTGGTTATGGAACCCGCAGGGTTACTTTGTCAACTTGTGGCCTGGTGCCTGAAATTGGTGAATTGAGTCAGAAAATAAAAGTTAAGCTGGCGGTTTCTCTCAACGCAACTACGGATGAAGTTCGTAGCCAATTAATGCCGGTCAATCAGCGTTATCCACTCAGTGAACTGATGAATGCCTGCCGGAGCTATGCTCAAATCACCAGACAACGGGTGACTTTTGAATATATTTTGATTGACGGGATAAATGATTCAGTAACTGATGCTAAGCGGCTGGTGAAATTATTACATGGACTTCGCTGTAAGGTTAACCTGATCGCCTACAATGAACATGCAGGGGCTGAGTTTAAAGCTCCAACTGAAGAATCGATCAAGGCGTTTCAGAGTTACTTGCTGCAGAGGGATATTGTAGCGACTTTGCGAGCCAGTAAGGGGCAGGATATTTCAGCCGCATGTGGACAGTTAAGGGGAAAGCTTGAGGATAGCTAAATTATATATTTTTTCTGTGAATATGGAGGAATAGAACAATGAAACAACCAATTATTGGGGTTATTGGCGGTAGTGGGCTCTATGAGATTGAGGGGTTGACTGATGTTAAGGAGGTGAGGCTGGAAACCCCTTTTGGTGACCCTTCAGACGTCTATATCACCGGAACGCTTGGTGATGCACAGATGGTCTTTTTGCCGCGTCATGGCCGCGGTCATCGGTTGCTGCCATCTGAAGTGAATTATCGGGCGAATATTTACGGGATGAAAACTCTTGGGGTTGAGCATATTATTTCGGTTTCAGCCGTTGGCAGCATGAAAGAAGAGATTGCTCCCGGAGATATTGTTGTACCGGATCAATTTTTTGATCGTACCCAAGGGAAACGGGCTTCGACATTCTTCGGCAACGGTGTTGTTGGTCACGTTCAGTTTGCCGATCCTGTCTGCGCTGATCTCTCTACTATTTTGGTCGAATCAGCTCGGAAGGTCGGTGCAACCGTTCATCAGGAAGGGACCTATGTCTGTATCGAGGGGCCTAACTTTTCAACTCGGGCTGAATCACAAATTTATCGGAGTTGGGGTGTCGATATTATTGGCATGACAAACCTTCCTGAATCCCGTTTGGCACGTGAGGCGGAGATCTGTTATGGAACGTTGGCGCTGGCAACTGATTATGATTGCTGGCACGAAGTTCATGATGATGTTTCGGTTGAGTCGGTCATCGCAATTATTCAGCAAAATGTTGCGACGGCAAAAGAGATTATAAAGATTGCGGTAGAAATGATAGTTCAACAACGGCAGCAGAGGACCTGTCCCTGTGCAGAATCCCTCAAGTTTGCCATTATGACCGAGAAAAGTTTGATCCCGGCTGAAACACTACAAGCTCTTGATCCGATCATTGGGAAATACATGAGCTGAAAGGAAGTTATAAAATGAGTATTCTTGTTGTTGGTAGTGTCGCTTTTGATTCAATAAAAACCCCTTTTGGCGTGGCGGATGACGTTCTTGGTGGGTCAGCTTGTTATTTTTCTACTTCCGCCAGTTTTTTTACTGAAGTGAACCTGGTGGCAGTTGTTGGTGATGATTTCCCCCAAGAGCACATAGACTTTTTGCAGAGCCGGAATATTGATCTTGCCGGTTTACAGAAAAGCCCAGGAGAAACCTTTCGTTGGAAGGGACGTTATGACTACGATTTAAACGAGGCTCATACGCTGGAGACTCATCTCAACGTCTTTGAATCGTTCCAACCAGCGTTACCTGAAAACTATCGGGATGCCGAATATGTTTTTCTGGCAAATATTGATCCTGAATTGCAATTGGAAGTTCTTCAACAGGTGAAAAATCCAAAACTGGTTGCTTGTGATACGATGAATTTCTGGATTGAAGGGAAGAAATCTGAGCTGATCAAGACTCTTGCCAAGGTTGATATTCTGCTTATCAATGAAGCTGAGGTGCGCCAGTTAGCTGATGAACCAAATTTGCTTAAAGCGGCTGAAATTGTCCGTAGCTTTGGCCCTAAAACCCTGGTGGTTAAACGGGGTGAATATGGGGTGTTGATGTTTGGAGAAGGATCGATTTTTTCAGCTCCTGCTTATCCTCTGGATGAGGTATTTGACCCCACTGGTGCCGGTGATACTTTTGCCGGCGGATTTGTCGGCTATCTGGCTGCAACCAGAAACCTGGAAGAACATAATTTGCGCAAGGCAACTGTTTTCGGGACCGTTATGGCTTCTTTTACCGTAGAAAAATTCAGCCTTGACCGGCTCAAAGAAATTGAATATCCCGAGATTGCCGACCGCTATAAGAAAATCAAACTGCTCACTGAGTTTGCCGATATTGATTAAATATGTTCTAATCGATAATCATTGAATCTGGTAAGGGGAACGTTTGATGTTTATCCAGCATAAGCAGTTGAAAAGTTTGAATGTCCCGGCTGAAAAAGTGACCCATCTACACGCTGCATCAAGTAGTGTGCAGTTGGCATTTTCTGGATATCCACCACAGTTATGCCGAGCTTATTTACTGAAGGTTTCAGGAGGCGATAAGGTTCTGATTGTGGTGGCTTTTTATCTGGCTGAAAGCCAGTGTTCCATATTCTTTGTCCCAAAATTTGGTGAATTACCCGCTGAAGAATCTGAGCAGGTTTATGAAGAAGGTTATAGTTTTGTAGAATCGATGGGGTTTATCCTGAACGAAACGGATTATCATTTATTCCCAGAGTTAAAGAAAAAAGTATATTGGACGGCTCTACCGATCTGTCAACCACCTAGAAAAAAAGAGCCAGAAAAATCTGCTGCGACGGCTAAAGCAGATGAAGAATTGAAAAAGCTACGCTCGCAAAGTTTGAAAAGTTTGGGGCGATTTTTTGCCTCGATGTGATTTTATTTGGAGAAGTAGATATCCCCTATGTTGAAAATTGCAACTATTGTACTGATATTTTCGCTCTTTGCGTGTGTTCCAGTTAGTCAGGAGGCGCAGAAAGATCATCACCAGGCAGATGTCCACTACAAACTGGCACTGGCTCATCTACAAGCCGATAACCCAACTTTGGCGCTGAAAGAGTTGTTAGTTGCAGTCAAGCAAAATCCGCAAAGTAGCTCCATCCAAGTTGCTTTAGCGCAAACTTATCAACGTAAAAAAGCCTATCCTCAGGCTGAAAAACACTATTTAGAAGCCTTGAAACTCTCCGATAACGATCCGCGCTACCAAAATAATCTTGCGACTCTTTATCTGGATATTAAAGAGTGGGACAAGGCGATTAAATATTTTGATCAAGCCTCAAAAAATCTTTTATTTGTCAACGCACATGTTGCAATTGTGGGGAAGGGATATGCCCATTTCAAGAAAATGGATTACCCTGCTGCACTGAATTATTATAATGAAGCAATAGAGCTTACTCCACGTTACTCTTCAGCTTATTTTCTCAAAAGTGAAGTTTACCATGCACTAGGCGATGTCGAGCTGGAGAAAGCTGCGTTACAACGTGCGATAGAACTTGCGCCGCAATTTATTCGGGCACGTTATCAGCTTGCTGTTTTGCTGTTGCAAGAGAACTCTTTGGAAGAGGCCGCAGATCAACTTAAAATTATTCTAGAGTTTTCCCCAACTTCAGAATTAGGCAGCAAGGCACGGAAATTGTTGAACTCGTTACCCTCCTCGTAGTTCTATTTTAATAGATCTCTTTTTTTCAATTATACTTTCAGTATTTAAAATAACACTGATTAATCAGTATGTTAAGATTTATTGGGTGTGCTTGACAGATTGCTTCCTACTGTTACAATTAACTAAACAGCTTGTTGCAGAGGTAGCAATGTAAAGTGTTTTATTCGTTGATTATGTAGAATATACCAGTTTTGGATTAGTTAAGCTTCTATGACATGAGGGTTATCATACCGAAGCTGTTGCCAATGGTTCTG
>JASJGT010000240.1:0-8905 GCA_033791405.1 Desulfuromusa sp. | reverse complement strand
GACAATTGTCCCGCCAGAGCGAGAAGCAAAAACCCGCATGAATTTTGTTCGTTAATCTGGCATACCCTGGATGATAACAATACCTTCACCAGTGGCCTTATAGACTAAGAGGTGCTCACGATCCGCTATTCATAAGCGTTCGGCGGTCGATAACCGGAAATAAAGAGTCAACTGAAAAAGCTGGCTAATGCAAATCATCCAGAGTCAGAATCGACTCAATATCGCTTCGCTGCGATTTGTTGATAATCACGGCAGCTCCCAGAAGAGTTGCGCCGGCTTGGGAAATGATTTCTTCAATCGCCTTAAGGGTTGAACCTTTGGCAAAAAAATCATCGACAAACAGAACTTGGTCATCACGATGGAGAACTTCTTTGGAAACATACAGGGTGGTCGATTCCTGTTTGGTAAAGGAGTAGCTGGCCGCGGCAAAATACTCGGGCATGGTGATAGGACGTTTCTTTTTGGCATAGACGAACGGTACTTGCAGCTTCAGGGCAACAGATTGAGCCAGCATAATCCCGCTGGTTTCAGCCGTGAGTATTTTGCTCACTGAATGGTTGGCAAAACGAGCAGCGATATCATCCCCCAGCAGATGAATCAAAACCGGATCAACCATGTGATTGAGGAACTGGTCAACTTTAACAATCTGACCATTGATCGATCCATCCCGGCTGATACGCTCTAACAATACTTCTGCAGCACTCATTTGCGATCCTCCCGGTCATAGGGCAATCCCAAACCTTCCGGTTGCTGACTGGCACCTTTTTGCAGCCGCTGCGTAGAAATAACCAGAACCAGGATCGTAAAAAAATAGGGCAACATCTGCAGAACATGAGCACTGATCGTCGTTCCCATGGCCTGAAAACGCAACTGCATTGCGGTTATTCCACCAAACAAATAGGCTCCCAACATCGCTCGCGGACTTGACCAGCCGGCAAAGATAACCAGCGCTACAGCAATCCAACCACGTCCTGCCGACATGTTTTCAATCCACATCGGAGTACTGGCCAAACTCAAGTAGGCGCCACCAATTCCAACGAAACCTGATCCGATGGTCACGGCAAAAAAACGGTAACGACTGACTGAAAAACCACAGGTATCAGCGGCGGCAGGATTTTCACCGACGCTACGGACTCCCAATCCCCACCGCGTGTGATAAAAAAAGAACCAGATCAAAAAAACCAGCAGAAAACTGAAATAGATCAGCATATCCTGGTTGAAAAAAGCTTTGCCGACTATGGGGAGTTGGCTTAATCCGGGGATAGCAACCCGCTTAAACCCATCGATGGTTTGGCCAACCATTCCCCTGCCAAACAATGCAGTAATCCCGACTCCAAACATGGTCAGGGCTAAACCACTGACAATCTGATTACCGCGCAACTGGACAGTTATCAAGGCATGAATGCTCCCGGCAATAAAGCTTGCACAGAAGGCGGCCAATACCCCGACCAGCAACGAACCACTCAAATAGGTTCCAGAAAATCCAGCCAAAGCACCTATCAACATCAGCCCCTCAATGCCCAGATTAATAATCCCGGCACGTTCGTTGATGATCGCCCCCAAGGTCGCAAACAAAATCGGGGTGCCGGCTCGTACGGTTGCATCGAGAAGTATTTCAAACATTGATGCTTCCCCTGATCAACTTGACCCGATAAATGATAAAGAAATCAGAGGCCAAGAGGAAAAATAGAATTAATCCCTGAAAGGCATAAACAAAGGCAACCGGCAATTGCCACAAAAGCTGCAGACTGTCACCCCCAACCAGCAGCACACCCATCAAAAAGGAGACAATAACGACCCCGATGGCACTGCGTTTGGCCAACCAGGCAATAATAATTGCCGTGTAGCCATAACCAGGCGAGATACCATGCTGGAGGCGATGTTGCAATCCGGCGACTTCACTAAATCCGGCAACCCCGGCAATGGCACCACTGAGAAACAGGACGAAAAAAATTGCCATCCCTGTGTTCATTCCGGCATATTGTGCCGCTTTCTGGTTGCTGCCGATGACTTTTATTTCATAGCCCCAGACGGTTCTCTCTATAAACAGGTAGAGCACCAGAGCACAAAATAGAGCGAGAAAAAAACCACTGTGCATCCGCGTATCGAAATACTCAGCAAAACGAGCCGTATCACTGAATTGAGCGGTCAGGGGGAAATTGAATCCCTTTGGATCTTTCCAAGGGCCATAGATCAGATAGTCAACCCAGAGGATGGCGATATAATTCATCAGCAAGGTGACAATAACCTCGTTAACTTGCCAGCGAGCGCGCAAAAAGCCAGCCACTCCGGCCCACATACCACCACAGAAGAATGCCGCAAAGAACATCGCTGTCATCATCACCCAGTGATTCTGAATCCCGGAAAAAAGAGCCACCCAGGTCGCACCCATAGCACCCACATAAATCTGCCCCTCGGCGCCAATGTTCCAGATCTGCATCCGGAAAGCCAGGCTGACACCCAACCCGGCAAAAATCAGTGGTGTAGTTTTAACCAGGGTTTCCGATAAACCATAAAGGGATCCGAGTGATTCAATGATAATTTCTTTGTAGGCCAATAAAGGATTGACTCCGCTGGCAAGAAGCAGGAATCCGGCAACAAACAGTGCGACTCCAATCGACGCAATTGGAGCACTGAAACGGAGTAATGGGGAAGATATTTCGCGGCGCTCAATCACCAGCTTCATGCTGTATCTCCCGGTGTTTCTCCGCTCATCATCAGTCCAATTTCTTCTCGCGTGGTCTTACGTGGATTGACATAGCCGATCAACTTGCCACGAAACATAACCGCAATCCGGTCACTGAGCTTGAGTAATTCATCCAGATCTTCGGCAATCAAAATGGTACTCATGCCCCGATCAGCACCATCAGCAATCACTTTGTGGACATAGCCGGCGCTACCGATATCGAGACCACGGGTTGGATATAGGGCAACCAAGACTGCCGGATGTTCGGATAATTCTCGTGCGATAATAACCTTTTGGATATTTCCACCTGACAAATAGCGAACCGGAGTGCCATCAGGCCCGGTTTTTATCGCAAATTGTTCAATTTTCTCTTCGGCATTTCGGCGGATAGCTTTCTTATTCTGAAAGATCCAGTTTCGAAATGAACCGCTTTTAAAACTCTTCATGATGAGGTTTTCGTCAATACTCATATCTGGTGCAATACCAATGGTTTTACGGTCTTCCGGAATATGTGCGATACCAGCGATGTAGGAATATCTGGCGTTGCTGTTGGTAATATCTTCATTCCCGGCCATGATGCGACCCTGGCTGGTATTTTTCAGCCCGGTTAAAACTTCAGCTAGAGCTTTCTGGCCGTTTCCGGCAACCCCTGCAATACCGAGAATTTCACCTTTTTTCAACTCCAGATTAAAATTATCCAGGTCAGACAAACCACGATCATTGCGCACCGACAAACCTTGGATATCCAATACAATTTCATCGGACATTTGCAGAGTCTTCTGCCACTGCGGAATTTTATCTTTGCCAATCATCAGAGAGGCAAGTTTTGACTCATCAAAGTCACCGCGAGCCAGAGTGTCAAGGCTACAGCCTTTTTTGAGGATGGTAACGCGGTCTGAAATCTCCATCACTTCACGCATTTTGTGAGAGATGAAAATAATACTTTTCCCCTGCTCTTTTAATCGTCTCAGAACATTGAACAGGCGATCCGCTTCCTGTGGAGTGAGAACGGCAGTCGGTTCATCCAGTATCAGCAACTGGCAATCACGCATCAATAATTTGATCAATTCGATCCACTGTTGTGCCCCGATGGAGAGTTTCCAAGCAGGAGTGTTCAGATCAAGATCTAGATCAAATTGATCAATCAGTTTCTGAATTTTTTCTTTATAGGTTTTGCGGCTGTAAAAATTGGGGACATTGTCGAGTGCCAGCAGTATGTTTTCAAAAACAGAATGGGCCGGAACCAACATAAAGTGTTGGTGCACCATACCGATGCCACAGGCAAGGGAATCACGTGGACTGGTAAAATGGATTTTCTCTCCAGCAATCCTGATCTGTCCCCGATCCGGATGGTAGAGGCCGGTCAGAACATTCATCAGGGTACTTTTCCCGGCGCCATTTTCACCCAGCAGGGTATGAATCTCCCCTCGAGCAACCGAAAAAGAGACGTCATCCAGCGCAATCACCCCGGGAAAAGTTTTGCGGATATTTTCGATTTGTAGGATATCAGACATATGGCAGACTGAATAAAAAAGGCACGCTTTGCAGCGTGCCTTAAATAAAATAACTCAATTTACTTCGAAATCGTTCCCTGAACGCCCTCGACAAAATAGTTCATACCGAGAAGATCACCATCCTGTGGAGTTTGGCCAGCGGCAACAACAACTTTGCCACTCTGGTCCTTGATCGGACCGGCAAAGGGATGAAGAGAGCCCGCCTTGATAGCGTTGGCTTTTTGAGTCACCAAAGCTTGCACCTCGGCAGGAACCTTAGCACTGAACTCGGCCAGGCCAACCAGATCTTCTTTCATTCCCGCCCAGATCTGCTCAGACTTCCAAGTGCCGTTATGGACTTCTTCAGCCAGCTTGGTGTAGAGAGCACCCCAATTCCAAATCGGGGCAGTCAAGAAGGCGTTGGGAGCAAAAATGCGCATATCAGAATTGTAGCCGATGACATAAGCGCCACGAGCTTCTGCGGCCTGCATTGTCGCCGGAGCGTCCTGGTGCATGGTGAGGACATCAGCACCGACATCCAACAGGCTGTCAGCAGCATCACGCTCAACACCTGGATCGAACCAGGTTTGAGTCCAAACAACCTTGACTTCAGCTTTCGGGTTGACGCTGCGCACGCCAAGAGTAAAAGCGTTGATGCCACGGATAACTTCAGGGATTGGGAAAGCGGCAACGTAGCCGATAACATTTTTCGTGGTCATCTTGCCAGCAACAATACCGGACAGGTAGCGGGGCTCATACATCCGGCCAAAGTAAGTGCCGACATTTTCCGCTGTTTTAAAACCGGAACAATGCATGAACACAACATCTTTATTCCGTTTTGCAACATCAATCGTTGCGTCCATATAGCCGAAACTGGTAGTGAAAATCAGGTTGTGACCTTTACGCACCAGACCGTTGATAACTCGGGCCGATTCTGCACCTTCAGGAACCGTTTCAATAAAAGTTGAAGGCTTGACATAGGAGAGTTTTTCCATCTCCTGACGTCCCTGATCATGAGCGTACGTCCAACCAGCATCACCGACAGGACCGACATAAATAAAACCAGGCTTGATCTCTTTTATGGCAGAAACAGCAAAAGCATTGCCGGAAAAACAGACAGCCAGAAGGACCAGTAGAAGCAGGGCAGCTTTCTTCATTAGGATTGTACCTTTCTCGTATTTAGGGAAAGAGATTGAAAAGATATTCTTTAGACTAGACAAGCGGAGGTGTCAAGAAGACCCCTCTAATCTTGAGTCAGTAGACCAATCTACCTGTATAGTTTTACAACTTACTCTCGATATTATCCTGCAACCAGTGAGCGTCCCACCATTCGATAGGCTGAACCGGAACCCCGGAGACAAATATACCTAAATGGAGGTGATCACCTCCAGCCATACCGGTTGCTCCGCTGCGCCCTAAAACCTGTCCGCGCGCTACAGTATCTCCAGGCTCAACATCAAGCTTACTCATGTGTGCATAGAGAGACTGCAATCCCAGCCCATGATCAATTATGACGCAGAGCCCATAAATACCCAAATATTCAGCCCAGATGATCTCTCCAGCATTTTCTGCGACGATCTCTGCCTGAGCGACTGAAGCTAAATCTTGCCCCAGATGAACCTGTTTATCAATCTGCTTGCCTTTGTAATAATAAGTGCGGTAATCGGCAAATTGTGCCAAAGTTGCTGCTTTTGGCTGACGTAAAAAAGCTCCATCCCAAAGGGGTGTTGAAGCTGTTTTATTCGCAAATTCAGCTATTTTATCCCTGTTCTGCTGGCGAATATCCCGATTGACATGGAGAAAAATATCCAGGGGATTATCGATCTCGGGTGCTAAATCTTCAAACTCAGGGGTCTTTTGCGTAAGAAAACGATCAGAAATATTGATTTTACGCTGCCGAAATTTTTTCTTATTCGCTCGATAATAAATCCCCGTCTGTCGTTCATTTCCAGCCAAATCCAGGGCAATAACCCGAGGGACAAAGTCACTCTCTTTCACATCGTAGGGATAAGCAAACAAACAAGCATAGTTACCCGTATCCTGTTGGAATGCTGGGAAAAAATATTTTCCAAACTTAACTCCGGTGGTTTCAACCTCTTCGTTTAAAGAAAATGTCACCAGACCACTGCCACCGTGAGTGAAATTATGTGCCTTGCTGAGAATCGAAATAGTTGGAGCACGCGTATCGTATGTCATGGTAAACAGCTGCTGAGTCGTATTCCCTTTACCAAGATGGTAAATCGATTGGTCGGTGGTATTCACTTCAATCTGCAGAGCACCTTCCTGCAGTTTCAAAACAGAGAGATCGAGTTCCAGATCAACCACCCCGGTTTGTGGTGGAAAATCGCGTTTTAGCAAAGGAAGTTGAATGTTTCCCTGAATCACAATCACCTGAACATTTTTTATTCCTGTCCCTGCATCGTTGATGGATAAAAGTAGGTTTGTTTTTTTGGAAATCGGGCCACTCCCGGGAGTCAAACTTAACTGTGGTGCTTTGGTATCACGAAAATAAAAAACACCAGCAGCAATCAGACCGACAAATATCAGTAAGAAAAATAATTTTTTCAATGATTTCAAAATTAAACCTCGCAATTGGATCTTTTAAAAAAGTGGTCAATTATGACCTGACCAACACAAAAACAATATGTGACTATCAGCAGTTGCTCTCTAGCAGCCTGTCGGACTAGTTATCAAATAATTCGATAACTTTAGATCAAGCGTGAATAGCCTCTTTATTCACAGCCAGAGCCGCTTCTTTAAGCGCTTCCGCCAAGGTTGGATGTGCATGACAAGTCACCGCTAAATCGTGAACACTGCCAGAAAAAGACATCACTGTCGTCGCTTCAGCAATCAATTCTGAAGCCTGTGGTCCGACAATATGGATACCGTGAATGCGACCACTGTCAGGATCCGCCAAGACTTTGACAAATCCTTCACTCATGCCAGTACAGAGGGCACGACCGCTGGCGGCAAAGAAAAATTTACCTGCTTTGTAGGGGGTTTTCTCCGCTTTCAACTCATCTTCATTCTTTCCGACGGTCGCAACTTCGGGCCTTGTGTAGGTCACTCCGTGATTCATTTGGTAATTAACGGTATATTTCTGTCCCGCCCGCCGTTCTGCAAAAACGACACCCTCTTCACTGGCTTTTTGCGCCAACATCGGTCCTGGGATCAGATCACCGATAGCGTAGATTCCTGGAACTGTGGTCTGATAATTCTCGTCGACTTCCAGTTGTCCCTGTTTATTTGTTTGTAAACCGACAGTTTCCAGCCCAAGGCCAGCGGTTTGCGCCCGACGACCGGTTGCCACCAGTACCTTGTCGCAGCTGACCTGTTGCTCACCTTTGTCTGTCGACAGACTGGCAACGATGCCCTCCTTGGTTTTTTCAATTTTATCAAGCCGGGTTTTCAGCAGGATATTCAGCCCCTGTTTCTTCAAGCTGCGCTGCAATGTCTGCGCGACTTGTGGATCAGTTTGCGGGATAATTTGAGGGAGCATTTCTACAATTGTCACTTCTGCTCCGAGTCGGCTCCAGACCGATCCCAGCTCCAGGCCAATCACTCCACCACCGACGACCAGCAAACGTTTCGGAACTTCAGTCAAGCTGAGAGCTTCCCGCGCGCTAATAACGGTTTCACCATTAAACCGGAGATGGGGAAGCTCAATCGCTTCGCTCCCAGTTGCCAGGAGAATCGCTTTGGCAGAAAGTTCCTGCGAGTTATCTTTGCTGCTCACTTTAATCTTTTGGATTGAATCACCCCCGGCTAGCAGCTTCGCTTGACCAGTTATCGAAACAATCTTATTTTTTTTAAATAGTACGGCAACACCACCAGTAAGTTTATTAACAATACCATCTTTGCGCGACATCATTTTTTTCAGATCAAGCTTGGCACCCTTGACTTCAATCCCATGCTCTGCCAGTTCATGATCAATCCGGGCAAAATGTTCACTCGATTCGAGCAAGGCCTTGCTGGGAATACAACCCTCATTAAGGCAAACTCCGCCCAGAGCTGACATCTTTTCAACAACAGCAACAGAAAAACCAAGTTGAGCGGCGCGAATGGCTGCAACATAACCGCCAGGACCGGCACCGATAACTATCAGGTCATATATTTGTTCAGACATTTGTTCTCCTTTTGTTCAAACTTTTAGTAGCAGTGTTTCTGGGTTATCAATATAGCTTTTGACCTGCTTGAGGAAACTGACTGCCTGCTGCCCATCGATAATACGATGATCATAGCTGAGAGCAATATTCATCATCGGACGAATTACAATCTCACCGCTAACAACGACAGCCCGATCCTGGATGGCATGCATACCCAGGATTGCACTTTGTGGCGGATTGAGAATCGGAGTGGACAAAACAGAACCATAAATTCCACCGTTACTGATCGTGAATGTCCCATTTTGCAACTCATCCAGAGTTAACTTTCCGCTGCCTGCACGTTCAGCAAAATCACGGATGGTTTTCTCAACTTCATCAAAGTGTAAGATATCAGCATTTCGGATAACTGGAACCACCAGTCCTCGTTTGCTCCCGACCGCCACACCGATATCGTAATAATTGTGATAGACAATATCGTTGCCATCAATACTGCCATTGACTTCAGGGTAAGTTTTCAGAGCCTCGGCACAAGCCTTCACAAAGAAAGACATGAAACCCAAAGGAACACCATATTTTTCCTGGAAGGATTCTTTGTAAGTCTTGCGCACAGCCATCACCCG
>JASJGT010000239.1:0-3229 GCA_033791405.1 Desulfuromusa sp. | reverse complement strand
GATCCCCTGGCTGAAGAGGATAATTCTCCCGTTCCTGCCATCATTCATCGCTATCCCGATCGTGTCATATTTTATGTCTCCGGCAGTTGTGCCAGTTATTGCCGTTTTTGTACCCGCAAACGGAAGGTCGGCTGTGCTGATATGGCACTGAGTTTTCGAGAATTACGTGAGGGAATCAACTATATTGCCGCGAATTCACAAATTCGTGATGTGATTTTTTCCGGTGGGGATCCACTGCTGTTGCCCGATCCCGTTTTACAAGATTTACTCGCCAGAGTTTATGCAATTCCCCATGTTGAAATGATCCGTATCGGCACACGGGTTCCTGTCACTCTGCCAGAACGGATTACCGATCGATTATGTGCCATGCTGAAGAAATTTCAGCCTCTCTATCTGAATACCCATTTCAACCATCCGCGTGAACTGACGGAACAGGCGGCAGAAGCTTGTGCTCGATTGGCAGATGCCGGAATTGTGCTCGGTAATCAAACCGTTTTGCTACGTGGTGTCAATGATCAACCTGAGATTATCAGTGATCTGTTTCGTGGATTGCTAAAAATGCGGGTGCGCCCTTATTATCTCCATCATATGGATCTGACTCGCGGAACCGGGCACTTTCGTACTTCAGTTAAAACCGGGTTGAAAATTATCCATTCACTGCGTGGTCCAGTATCAGGTTTGGCATCGCCGCAATATATTATTGATCTCCCAGGAGGAAAAGGGAAGGTGCCACTGGTTCCCGAATATGCCAAAAAGCGGGGGGATGTTCTGTTGATCCGTGCTGCTGATGGCAGTGTGGTTGAATATCCTGATTTGTCATCATGACTTTCACTGATCTGATTGGTCGATTGTAAAATATAAGCAAACTTTTTTTGCCACAGACAGGTACGGACAACTGCGGGACAAAATCAAAACCTTATCTCGCGCAAAGCCGCAAAGCTCGCAAAGAGAGGCAAGGGCAAAATCTGGATTTTAAAGTTTATCCCAGATTATAGGGTTCCTCTGCGGTCTTTGCGACTTAAGTGAGCGTAGTGAACGGGCGTGAGAAACATTGTCAGGTTTTCTGATTTCAGGGTTTACGTCCTGACCCTGTCTGTGTGAGTCTGTGGCTAGTAATAGCTTTTACCGTGGACTTGCTGGAGTAAGTGGATAATCAGATTAATTAAATAGCAAGGTTGTTCTCTATGAAAAACTTCCTGACCCCCGAAGAGCTGGCATCTTCTCTTATTTCCTGGGGAGAGGCAAGAGTGCGGAGTTCATCGTTGCAGCTTCTGCTTCTCGGTTTTTTAGCCGGAGCCTATATCGGATTTGCAGCGCACTTGGCGACCGTTGTCGGAACGGGAGACTTCTCCTGGATTGGTCTGCAAAAGTTTTTTGTTGGCGCAGCTTTTAGCGTTGGACTGATGTTGGTCATTATCCCTGGTTCTGAACTCTGGACCGGAAATACCATGCTGACCGCGGCTTTTCTGGAGAGAAAAGTGTCTTTCGCTCAGGTGATGCGTAACTGGTTCTGGGTTTACCTGGGTAACTTGGCTGGTTCTGTCTTTCTGGCTTGGCTGATTGTCAGTCAGACCGGAATTATGGATGGTATTTTTGGCGGCACTGCGTTGCAGATTGCATCTGCAAAGATCAGTCAGGAGGTCGTTGGGCATTCTCATAACAGTGCCTATTTTTTCCGTGCGGTAGGCTGTAACTGGCTGGTGTGTCTGGCGGTGCTTCTGGCAATGGCGGCAAAGGACATCAGCGGTAAAGTGCTTGGTATCTTTTTCCCGATCATGGCTTTTGTGGCGGCAGGGTTTGAACACGTGGTTGCTAATATGTACTTTATCCCGGCGGGAATTTTTGCCAAAAATTTACCGGGCGCGCGTTCGGCGTCCGGGCTTGATACTGTTGTTCTTGAACAACTGAACTGGGGTGCGATGTGGCAGAGTAATCTGATTAGTGTCACTCTGGGAAACTTTGTCGGTGGTGGTATCTTTGTCGGGGTTGTTTACTGGTGGCTTTATGTTCGAAAGAAAGGTTTCTAATTCCGCTTTACTGTTAGCTGCTTTTTGGCACTAATAGGCCGTTCCCAGCTGATTAGGAGATCATTCGACCCGAGTTTCTTTTGACATGACCTGGCAGTAACGGGTTCTTCGGGCAATAGTGACAACACTATCAACTTTGCGCTTTTCCAATTCAGCAATGTCGAAGCCACGGAAGAACCCCTTATCCCCCCAGAAAATATCGCCTTCGTTGAAAGTTTGCCATTGCTTGCGAAACATCGTTAATTCGCAATGAGGGTTCAATTCCCCGAAGCTTGCTTCGATGTAAAAATCAATCTACGGTTTTGATAGCCCGTAGCTTGCTGCGGGGTTATTCATTGGAGGACGGTTTATTGGAATTTTTCGCTTCCTCTCTCTATAGATAAAAATCTAGTTCGGGTACTTTGCATCAAGCTCAGTCTGAATCAATTGCTGTAATTGCCTGTAACCAAAGGTTTGCAGCGGTTTCCCATTAACAAAGTAGCCGGGAGTTTTCTGCACATTCAGAGTCTTCACATCAGCCATGTCTTGCTCAATGATTTTCGCGATGGCCGGGCTATGCATATCTTTTCTGATTTTTTCAATATCCACGCCTGCCTTGGGAAGAACTTCCCATAATCTTTCCGGCTGCCAGTGGCCGTGGCTAGCCCAAATATTCTGCGATTTAAACATAACATCTAGGGTCTCCCAGTATTTGCCCTGCATTTTGGCGGCTTCAAGAATCTTGACAAAATTATCGGCGCCATCATGGAAAGGGGCGTAGCGCAGGACCAGTTTTATTTTACCGGGATTGGCGGCCATGATCTGTTTGACAAACGGAGCAAACGCAGCACAGGTTTCACAGGCCGGGTCCATGAACTCAACCAGATAAACTTTTGCATCGTCACTGCCGAGGGTCGAAGAATGGTCTCTGACGAAAAGTTCAGCGTTTTTTTGCGCCATAAAACCATACTTTTCTGACTGTTGTTCCTTGTAGTAATTGCTGCCGACAACAAAGGCAAAGGCTAATATCACGCATGTGGTTCCTATAAGTACGTACTTCATTTAGATGTTCTCCTCTTCAGGATAATTAACAGGGTTACTATTGTTGAAAATGCAAAAAATGAAAGCATCGGGATGGAAACAAAACCAAACAACTCGATGTATTTTTCTGTGCAAGAAACGCCCTTTGAGCAGGGCTGGATGCTCTCCGGGATGATTCCGGC
>JASJGT010000238.1:0-2867 GCA_033791405.1 Desulfuromusa sp. | reverse complement strand
GGTCTTATTCAACAAAAAAACTAATATGTACACATGGGGAGAAATTATTATGAAATTTCGTATATTAGCTATAACATACCTATCAGCAATCTTTTTAAGTCTTATCCCAATGGCCAGCGCTGATACATCGGAAGCTATAATACAAGCCACCTATGAGCGAGCAGATATTGGTATTGGAGCAATCGATAGTGCCCTTAGAATATCTTTTCTTTCAGGGGATGGATTTATTCAGCAAGCAGCTTTCACTTTACCAAATGGTTCCTTTGATTTAGGCTCTGCACTCATATTTGATGCCACGGGTTGGTCAAATCTCAATCTAAGTAATGTTTCTAAACGATTTGCAGTTTTTCAGAATGGAAGTGCGAGAACAGTGGTATTTAACTTCAATCCGGACAGTTTCGAGGCGGGAGGCGAAGTAATAATTTTCTTGGATATGGACGGAGATCGAGGTCCGGGAACGGAGTTTTTTGTTGAGTTGTTCGATGGTCGGTCGGCGGATGGCGTGTTGGGAGGGCTTCCTGACCCCGGTCCGAGTTCAGTGACAGTGATAATTGAGCCAAGAATAAACGTGCAAATCGATATTAAACCCGGCAGCTACCCCAATAGCATCAACCTTAAGTCTAAAGGTAAGGTCCCAGTTGCGATTCTAACAACCGATGATTTTGATGCCTATGGTGTTGATCCCGATACTTGTGAATTTGCTGGTGCATACCCACTGAGATGGAAAATGGAAGATGTAAACAATGATGGCTACCACGATATGTTGCTGAATTTCTACACACAGGAGCTTGATTTGACAAAAGAAAGCACCGAGGCGACCTTAGAGGGTGAAACATTTGACGGGCTACAGATAGTTGGTACGGATTCGGTAAAAATCGTCCCTAAAGTTAAGGCGAATAAAAAGAAAGCTAAGAAGAAAGAACGAAAAGGAAAAAAAACTCATAATTAGAAACGGCAAGAAGTATGAAGGCAGGGCCAGCAACGACTCTGCCTTCCATATGCATATAACTCCAACTCATCACCGGTGAACAGGGTTCCTCAAAAGCTGTGATACCATACTGTCAAGCGAAGTCCTGACCTTAATGTCCGTATTGTCAATTCAAGTATAGGTCAGAACATATTAAGCCATCTAAAAGCGACAAGGCCCCCACCGCTCATTTAGGAGCCTTGTCTAAGCTTTTGGGTCGCGGGGGTTTTATCCAGCGTATGTAATGGTATTATCGCCTGGTGGCGATAGAACTAAATCCCCACAAAAAAAGAACAGGGCCTCGTTGCATGGGCCCTGCCTTTTTGGAGAATCTGTTTCTATTTATGTAAAATGGTATTTTTTAATTTAATGTTAGAAACGATTCTCTCTTACTTTAATAGATCGGCGGTTGATTGGAAAACTTGAGCCCCTGGGTGGCCGGGGGCTTTTTTATTGCCCGAAGGAAGATATCACAGTTTTTGACAATCGCTGCCGACCTGATATGATCTCAATACATCGCAGCTCGTATGATTTACCAGATAAACATTGATTGGTGTGTAATCGCCACCTACTTGGAAATCCACCAAGCGCGGCACCTATCACAAAAATAGCGGGGACCGTTCCGCCTGCGCCCCGCAAGCGCGACAAGTAAACCGATTTTTGCAAACGGAAGGGAGGGAATTGATCCATGCCGACGAAATCGTTCAACATCGATACCGTTGCGGATGCGGTATGGGCTATCATACAGGCCATGCCGGAATACCGAAGCACGAAGGGACTGAAAGCCCATCTCGGCTCTGATGGCGCCGCCATCGTCGGTCGCCACGTCTCCATCGGCTGGCTCGAACGAATCAAGGTGAACACGACCGCCTCACAAGTGCCCGTGCCCACACTCAATCAGCTCGCCATTCAGCTCGGATTCGTCGACACGATAGCTCTGCAGTCCGCCGGAATGGCCGCCGACACAGAACTTTACATGATCGTCGACGGGTTCGCGAAAGGCAAGTATCTCGGCATAACATATGACAAGGTCATCATGCTGCCCAATTCTAACAAAGACGACCTGGCAACGACGGTACATGAACTCGTTCATAGCATCCAGTGGGACCGGCTCGGGCCTACCGTTTTCCTCAAGAAATACCTCAATGGCTTCCGTGGCGGCACAACCTATCGTAACACGCCTGCCGAAAGACGCGCCTACTACTTTTCCGACGAGTTCGAACGACGGACGCGTTCTCTGTTTACGACGAAACTGCGCAAGAGCCTCAACAAATACACCGTAACAGAGATGCAGAAGCTCATGAAAGCCGCTGGCAAAGACCCGAAAGATCTCAAAACGTTCACCACCGCAATGAGCGCTCTGTCCGTCACTGGGCCCAGTGCCGTGCTTGGCATGTAGCACGCCACCTGCGACGGACGTCCGCGGGGACGATTTCGTCAGCCTCCGCGGCAAACCGATGGCCCATTGATAGCTGTCATATGGCCACATACCGTCCCGTGCGGTGCTTCGGTGGATAAAAATTTTTGCTGATATGTACAAAAGTGTAAATTAGAAAATATTGCGGGCCAATACCGAGGCCAGAAACAAAAAGTTGTGTCTGTTGGGGATCTCTCTATCAATTTTTCTGGGGCCCCAAAAGAAAACTGATGGATGGGTGCAGTTGCCGCTGCCTTCTGGTATCACTGGATGAAGACCGCCCGGCAATTGTCTTGATCTGATATTTCTTGACCCGACATAACTAAACGGCGGAATTTGGGATTGTTCAGGATTGATAATCTGCAAAAATCAAATGAATAAACGCTTGACAAAACCGTTGATATCTCCAACAAATCGTTAGTTTTGAAACTGTCTGTTTAACAAAGATTATCTCAATAAATCTGTTGTTGGGCCAAAACTGAG
>JASJGT010000237.1:0-4635 GCA_033791405.1 Desulfuromusa sp. | reverse complement strand
CCGATCTGGGGATCGATTCGATCAAGCGGGTCGAAATTCTCTCTGCTCTACAGGAACAGCTGCCAGATTTACCTGCGGTTCGCCCCGAAGATTTGGGCGTGCTGCAGACATTGGGACAAATTATTGATCATTTGTGTCAAGAAAAGCAACTGAATGTCACAGCCACACCGACGGAACCACCACAGATGGGACAGGTTGACCGGCAGCAGGTTTCAACTGTCTTGTTGGATGTGATTGCCGAAAAGACCGGCTACCCGGTGGAAATGCTGGAACTCGATATGGCACTCGATACCGATCTGGGAATCGATTCGATCAAGCGGGTTGAAATTCTCTCAGCCTTGCAGGAGCGTTTGCCTGGAGCACCGGCGATCAAACCTGAGCATCTTGGTACGTTGCAGACAGTGGGGCAAATTGTCGACTTCCTTGCCAGCATATCGGGTTTAAAGGAAAAAGGAATTGAGATAAATCATCGTGAAACTGCCGCTGCAAAAGGGATCATAAGGCAAGTATTGCACTCAGTTTCTTTACCGCAAAAAAGAGCAGCCAAAGAATTTAAATTTGTCATTGGAGCAGAAGTCTGGATTACCGATGATGGTTCGACCTTGTCTGATGCCGTTTGTTCCCGCCTGACCGATCGCCAGTTGATACCGCGTAAAATTTCTATAGCGGATATTGATTCTCTCACCCTCCCTGAAAATCTGGCTGGGCTGGTTATTCTTGCACCACTGCCAGGGGTCGATGATCTGTTCCTTCGCAATGCTTTCAAGTTACTGCAAAAAGTTGAACCAGTATTGCACCAGAGTGCTCAATATGGCGGTGCTTTTTTCGCCACTGTTTCGCGCCTGGATGGTTGTTTTGGTATCGGAACAACTGGATCAGTCAATGATTCACTTTCCGGGGGATTAGCAGGGCTAAGTAAAACCGCCGCGCTAGAGTGGCCGACAATCCATTGTAAGGCTGTGGATTTGGCAATGGGGATGGAAATTCTGCCGACTGCGACTGCGATTGTTGATGAAATATTTACCGCAAGCCCGCTTGAGGTTGGAATCAGCACTCAAGGACTCCATGCTCTTGAGTTGGTTTCAGAACCACTCGATAACATTGTTGGCAAGGTGTCGGTTCAGGCTGGCGATCTGGTTGTTATCAGTGGGGGGGCACGAGGGGTGACGGCAGAAGTTGCTATTGCTCTCAGTGCTGCGACTCAGGCCACTTTGTTACTATTAGGGCGTACTCCGGCTCCTGAGAACGAACCCGCTTGGTTGATTGATCTTCAAGATGAAGGAGAGATAAAAAAAGCTCTGGTAGCGCAATCTGAAGTCCCTTTGAAGCCGCTGGATGTGGCTCGCCAATATCAACAGTTAATGGTGGCACGGGAAATCAGTACAACTCTGGAGCGAATTCTTAATTCTGGCGGGACGGCAATTTATCGTTCTGTCGATTTGCGTAATTCGCAAGAACTTAATTCACTCCTTGATGAAATGCGCCAGCAACATGGTCCGGTCAAAGGGTTGATCCATGGTGCCGGAGTGTTGGCGGATAAGCTGATCACAGAGAAAACCGCAGAGCAGTTTGAACAGGTTTATTCAACCAAAGTCGATGGTTTACGAGCACTCCTTGATGCTGTTGGTGAGGATAATCTGAAATTTATGGCGATGTTCTCCTCTTCAACAGGGCGTTTCGGCAGAATCGGACAGGTTGACTATGCTGTTGCCAATGAAGTTCTCAATAAAATTGCTGATCAACAGGCTGAATTGCGATCTCATTGTCGGGTTCTTTCACTGAACTGGGGTCCTTGGGATGGGGGGATGGTGACTCCAGCGCTGAAAAAAGTTTTTGCGCAGGAGGGGATCGATGTGATCGATTTGCAGGCCGGAGCTGATTATCTGATTAAAGAACTTTCAACCCCTCCGGGTGGTCCCGTTGAGCTGATTATCTCTGGTGGTGATTATACAGACACAATAGTAGAGTTAGCCGATCCCCCGCAGAATATCTGTGTCTCCAAGGCTTTTGATCTGGATCTTGATATTGAACAGTATCCATTTTTAAAGTCACACGTTATCGATGGTAAAGCGGTTTTGCCGATGGCCATAATTATCGAGTGGCTGGCTCATGGTGCCATCCACAATAATCCGGGTTTAAGTTTTCAGGGCTTCAACGATCTACGCATCCTTAAAGGGGTCACCCTCGGACCACAGCAAAGTGTAACTCTACTGGTGATGACTGGCAAAGCAATTAAGGGTGATGGTGTTCATGTCGTGCCAGTGGAACTCTCTGGAGTTGATGAACAGGGTCAGCCGATTGCTCATGCCCGGGCAAGAATTGTCCTTGCCTCCCGCTTGCCTGAGCGGAAAGTGGCTAATGCGAAGTTGAATTTGGCCGATTATCCTCATCCGATCAGTGAGGTTTATCAACCAGAACGTCTTTTCCATGGGAATGATTTTCATGGTATCCGTGAAATTATTGGTTCCTCTGTTGATGGGATCAGTGCTTTGGTCAATCCGGCACCATTGCCGAATCAGTGGATTAAACATCCTTTGCGCAACTCCTGGTTTGCGGATCCTCTGGCGTTGGACAGTAGTTTCCAAATGTTGATTCTGTGGAGTTTTGAACAATACAAGGCTGGATCTCTACCTGTTTTTGCCGGCCGTTATCGGCAATATCAACAGAAGTTCCCTGAAAGTGGCGTCGAAATACGGGTTCAGTTGACCAAGCAGAATCATAACCGGGCTATCGCAAATATCGATTTTATTGATTCTCTCAATGATCTATTGGTTGCCCGGATAGAAAACTATGAATGTATTATCGATGCATCGTTAAATGCGACATTTCAGCGCAATAAGTTGATCGGAGTTGGCTGAAGATGCTACCGGAAAAATCTGTTGCAATTGTCGGGGTCGGTGGAATGTTTCCCAATTCACCGACCCTGGATCGTTTCTGGGATAATATCGTTGCTAACATCAACACTGCACGTCACCCACCAAAGGGACGTTGGCTCTTTTCGCCTGAAGAAGTTTATGATCCGCAGGTCGGTTCAGCTGATAAAGTCTATTCTAAAAAAGCCTGTTTCCTTAATGATGAAACCGATACGGAACATATCCCCGGATTGGATATTGATACCGACTTTCTTGCCAAGCTTGATCCGATGTTCCGTCTGTTATTGCGCGTTGGGCAACAGACGTTTAATTCAGCAGCAACAGAGAAGATTGATCGCAGTCGTGCTGGAATTATTATTGGCAACCTGGCTCTTCCGAGCGAAAAATCTTCTGCTTTGGCGAGAAACTATCTTGGACGCACATTTATAGAGAATCTTTCAGATCAAAAGCTGTCGCTTGATGAGCCATCCATCGCACCTATCAATCACTATGTTGCCGGACTTCCCGCCGGTCTGCTTGCTAAAGCCCTTGGATTTGAAGGAACCTGTTTTACCGTTGATGCCGCCTGTGCCTCATCTCTCTATGCTATCAAACTTGCTGTCGATGAACTTCAGTCCGGTCGAGCCGATGCTATGCTGGCCGGTGGTTTATCTCGCCCTGATTCACTCTATACACAGATGGGTTTTTCACAGCTGCGAGCCCTTTCGCCAACTGGAACCTGCTCTCCCTTCGATCAGAGCGGTAACGGACTTGTTGTTGGTGAGGGGTGTGGTCTGGTGTTGTTAAAACGGACTGCAGACGCGATTCGTGATGGTGATCATATTCATGCTGTTATCCGCGGTATCGGTTTGTCAAACGATCTGGGGGGGAGCTTATTGGCTCCGGCCTCCGAAGGGCAACTGCGAGCGATGCGCGCAGCATATAAGAAGGCTGGCTGGTCGCCTACCGATGTTGATCTGATTGAATGTCATGCGACAGGCACACCGGTTGGTGATGCGGTTGAATTTTCCAGTCTGCAGCAACTATGGGAAGAGAATGGCTGGCGACCGGGACAATGCGTGATTGGCTCAGTTAAAGCAAATGTTGGCCATTTGCTGACAGCTGCTGGTTCAGCCGCGATGATCAAAACTTTGCTGGCAATGGGAAAGCAGACTTTGCCGCCGATGGTTAATTTTAAGAATCCAGCAAGCGGAATCGAACTGAACAAGAGTCCCTTCAGGATTCTCAACCAGGCGAGTCACTGGGAAGTCCGGAAGGGTGGGCCACCACGCCGTGCCGCAGTCAGTGCGTTCGGCTTCGGTGGGATCAATGCCCATCTGTTGTTGGAAGAGTGGTTTCCTGAAGAAAAGGCGAAGAGACCGGTCAGATTACATCCATCTTCCCGGCAGAGGAATCAACCTGTTGCCATCGTCGGGATGGGAGCTCATTTTGGTTCCTGGGAGAACCTTGAGCAGTTTCAACATCGTGTTTTTGGTGCTGTGGATGATGATAAAGCAGAAACGCCGACGAATTGGTGGGGTGTAGAGCAAAGTCACTGGTACAAGCAGGCAGGGTTGGATAAGAGCAATTTCCGCGGATTTTTTGTGCCGGAGGTGTTTTCCCGTCCGGGAGATTTTCGGATTCCACCCAAAGAACAGGAAGAGATGCTGCCGCGTCAGTTACTGATGTTGAAAGTTGCCGCAGCGGCGCTGCAGGATGCTCAGCTGACCGATAAAGATCTTCTCTTTGCTGGTGTCTATATCGGGTGTGGTCTTGACCTTAA
>JASJGT010000236.1:0-6978 GCA_033791405.1 Desulfuromusa sp. | reverse complement strand
GTGGCGACTGTCGTTACACTGATATTCTTTTGTCTGAGAGCATCTGCAAAATGGTTCGCCCGACTCGGATCATGAAATGAACCCAGATAAAGACCAAGTTTGTTATCCTTTTCAGGAAGAACATAAGCTGAGTTGGCTGTTTTCTTCATCTTGGCCAGTTTGATCCGCGCTTCTCCCGCAGGATAAACCCCTTCAAACAGACGAACCATCTTCACCTTTCCGGTTCCGGAATTTTGACTGAAAGGCAATTTCAAGCTGTTGAGTATTTCGCCGACGCGCTTAACATCCGTCTTGTTGATGCAAGGACCGATCACAAGAGCATAGGATGGCACCGATTCAGATTGGATCAAATCCTTACTTAGCGGAACCGGGCTGTTCTGCAGAATATCAAGATTCTGTTCCTGGGACAAAGTAGCGGGGGAAACAACGGAATCATAAGGGGCCGGTTGCTCACTGACAATCTTCCATGAGCCTTCCTGAAATTCTAGCATCAGGTTTTTACTGATCTGATCGCTATACCGGTCACTGCGATAGTTTTGTAAAAAATCGACACGATAAACTGAATCGGACTGCTTGTGCACCTGCATACCGCTAAGAGACAAATCAATAAATAACGGGGTGGTCAACAATCTGGTACGTTGCTTCTGCCATTCTTGGTAAGACCGACCTTTCTCCGGCGTAAACTGTTTGCTGTAACAAGCCAGATAAGCTGCGGCATCCTGTGCTCTCCAAGCTGTTGCCCAGCGGTCAATCAATGCTTGGATTTCCTGTTCCGGCAGCATCATTCGTTGCGGCGCGGAGGACACTGCTGTCCCTGTCGAAGGAAGTACCAATGCTTGTTCCAGCAGCGTCAACTCCGCAGATGATTCACGCACACCAGCGCAGCAGGAAACCTGCAGATCTCCCGTTAACGCCAGAATACGATAGGCGACGAGGGTCTCGTTGACAGCGACAGTGATAAGTTGACTGGCCGATTGAAAATAGTCATTTTCGGCAATCAAAACATCCAGCAGACTTCTCTGGGAAACTGAAAATTGGTTTAAATAGGCATCAAAGGTTTTTTGACTGAAATCAACTGCGTCCCGATAAGCTATTTTCTGGCCGTGGAGAGATTTATAGGTTGCCCAAGTGGCTGATGTGGACTCCTGAAGTTCTAATAACTTGTCGTTCCGGACGGAAAGACTCCGGTTTTTTCGCGACAAGGCTGCGCTTGCCCCTGCCCTGTCCTGTCCACCGTTAAACAGGTTCCAACGCAAATTCAGCATGGCATCGTTGGTGTTTTGCCAGGATGGATTTCCCTCAAGTTGATCGTTATAGCGACTGCTGAGCTGAATATCTATTTTTGGTTTGTAAGTCGACCGTGCAAGTGCAACCCGCGCATCATTTTCAGCGAGGGTGGTTGTCAGGGCAAGGAGCTCGGGATTGTTATTCTCCACCAGCTGCAAGGTTTTTTCCAGGGTCGGTGGCAAAGTTTCAGGAACTCCAGCATAAGTAACACTTTCTGGTTCTGGAGAAAATCCAACCACTCGAGAATAATTGGCCAGTGCCTTGCTGAGATCTGCTTTGCTGAGATACAAAGTGGATTGGGCACGTGCCATTCTTGCTTGAGCCTGAGTTACATCTGCAATACTCCCGGCACCAGCTTGCTCACGCTCGGCTAGCGATTGGTAAATATCCTGATGGACAGTTAAATTCTTTTCCGCCAGAACAACCAGCTCACGCTGCCTGAAAACATCCAGATGAGCAATAATAGCATCCAGAGCAACCGTTTGAGCCCCACTTTGTATTTGAAAATTCGCTGAATCCAGCAACGCCTGCTGAATCGCAACCTGCTGACTGGTTTCCCCACCGTCATAAACTTTCTGAGTCAACCGAAGAGTGGCATCTCCCCGAGAATCCCAATCACTATCAGACGGCTCAGCACCAGCTCTTCTGGTCGCATTATCACTATACTGTTCCAGGCCATAACCAAGTAGCAGATCGACAGAGGGAAGATATCGGCCGCGGGATTGTTTAAGATCGAACTCTGCAGCCTGATGATCATGCGTCAATGCCTGCAGTTGCGGGCTGAACTTAAGAGCCTCATCGACGGACTGGTAGAGGGATATGGTTTCCGATTTCGAGATTGTCGGGGTCAGTATAGTGATACAGACGATTGCAAAAACCCAAAAAATTGGTTTGCTCAAAATAATCCTCAACTCTGTTTTTAATCCCGATAAAACCATTGTCATCATCTAAGGAAAAAGGCTGTTAGCAACTTCGTCAAACTGCTCAGCTGCTGTTTCCTGAACATCCAGGCACTGTTCTTCGGTCAATCCGGTGGTCGCCCAAACTGTATCATCAACCACAAAAGCTCCCGCCCCGAATTGACCATCCTCCAGATCGGACTGAATCAACAGGGAACTCAGATGCAATAAAGCTGTCTCCAGAGCAAATTGGCTGGCAATAGTCGGCTCCAGATGAAATCGGGTTGTCACCTGTAGACTTTTGGGGAGATTCCACCTGCGCATCATATCGCTCCCCATCTGTGCGTAATCAAATCCGAGCAGTTCACGTTCAATCTGGTACAAAGGTCTTCCCAGTTCTTTTGCTCTCAGAATCGCTTGCTGTGATTCTTCTGGAATCACCAGATACATGAATAGATGGCCAATATCATTGAGCAACCCCATAATAAAAAGCCGCTCGCTCTCCATTTCTCCACAGGCAACTGCAAGCTGTTGCGCCGTCACCGCACAATAGACACTCCGATGCCAGAATTGTTTCATGCTCATCACGTCAGTCAGAATTCCGTCAAAGGCTTCAGCGACTGCGGCACAGAGAGCAATATCGTGAACTTGCCGGCTACCCAACAGACTGACAGCGTGACTGACTGTTTCAATGACATTGGTTCTTCGATTCAGGGGGCTGTTAACGATCCGCAGAAACTGTGATGACAATCCGGGATCATATCCGACCAGCAGAGCCACTTCCGCCATAGTGTATTCTGGATCAGCAAGCAACTCCTTCAGACGCAGGTAAACCTCCGGCAACGTAATCAGTTGCCCCTTTTGCTCAATTTTCTGAATTATTGCTTGGTTAGTCATTGCTTCCATTAAAATACTTTATATCAGATTTCTAATTGTTTTTGTAAAATTTCTGTGACCTTATTATGAGAAACCGGTCGACTGAAATAATACCCCTGCAAATACTCACATCCAAGGGCGATTAAATGATCGGCCTGGGATTTCTTCTCAACACCTTCTGCAACCACTTCAAGTCCTAAGCCGCGTGCCATGGAGACAATCGAGGCGATCAGTTTTTCAGAAGTCTCGTCCCTGCCGATGCCCGCGGTGAATGAATGATCAATTTTTAAACATGACACCGGGATATTTTTTAAATAAGAGAGTGAAGAGTAACCGGTTCCAAAATCATCCATTGTGATGCGCAAACCCATAGCTTTGATCTGCTTAAGTATAGCGAATGACTTGTCATGGGAGGTAACCAGTGAGCTTTCTGTTAGTTCAATTTCTAACATGTGTGCATCAAGCTTGAATTCATCCAGAATAGACTGGATTCGATAGGCCAGATTTGGCTGGCGTAGTTGGCCTCCTGACAGGTTCACAGCGACCGAGCCCACATCTAACCCCATATCCAACCAGCTCCGAAGCTGTTGGCAAGTCCGATACAAAACCCAATCCCCAAGGCGGTCAATCAGACCAGATTTCTCAGCCACCGGAATGAAATCCCCTGGTGGGATAGAACCCAACTGCGCACTTTGCCAGCGCAACAGTGCTTCGAATCCGGCTATCCGACCGGTAGCTGATTCAATCTGCGGCTGATAGTGCAATTCAAGTTCATCGTTCTGAATAGCTCCATGGAGTTCATTTTCAATCTGCATTTGTTGAGTCGCCTTCTCATTCAGATCTGCTGACGCAAAAAGATAGCCATCTTCCCCTTTGTTTTTTTGTGCGTAGCTGCAGGCATTAGTAGCGCTGCTGTACAAATCTTCGGCGCTTTTACCATCATGAGGGTAGATACTCACACCGATAAAAGCAGATGTGTAGATTTCATTCCCTTTGATGGCATATGGCTTTCTGAAGGAATCGATCAGACGTTTGACAACCCAGGTAATATCGTCCAACTGGGTGATATCGGTCAGTAAAACGCCAAATTCAGTTTGATTTACCAATGAAACCGAAGAGGATCCTTTAAAATCTTCTATCACCGCAACCGTGTCGATATCTTCACGCAAAACATCATTTAATCGGTGACCGCAAGCTGCCATCAATAAGTCAGCAACACTAGCTCCAAGAGTTTCATAAACCCGTCTTATTGTGTCGATATTTATTGCCAGGACAACAACCAGAGAGTCCTTACGCATTCCCCTGGCAATCTCGTGACCGATCCGATCTTCAAACAGGGAACGGGTTGGCAAACCGGTTTTTAAGTCATACATCTCAAAGTGTTCAAATTCGAGAGTCTGCTTCGCCAATAGACCTTCCAATTCCTGCACTCGCTGTTGTAACTGAACCTGATCTCCAGCAGATTCTGCCGTCCCAGATTGATCAGATTCACTGGCTGCGTCATCCGACTGGGCAAGCGTGTCCAGATTTTCTTTCCCCCACTGGATGACCCGGTTACGGCCACTATTTTTAGCCGCATACAAAGCCTTATCTGCCTGATTAACCATCTCATCCGGCTTATTGGCATGATGTTCAATAGAAGAGACTCCCAAACTTGCAGTGATCTTGACCCCTCCACAGGGCTTCTTTGCTATCGTATGCCGGATCCTTTCGGCAATCTGCGCAGCCTGTTCCAGATCAAGATCGGGCAAAATCACACAGAATTCTTCTCCACCGTAACGCGCCACCAGATCACTGTCGCGAGTACAGGTTTTCAGAATATCGGCAATCGCCTTGATCACTTGATCGCCCGTAGCATGTCCATAGCGGTCATTAACCGATTTGAAAAAATCAATGTCCGCCATCAAACAGGATAATTTTTTACCCTCAGTTTTTGCCTTGGTGAACAGAGCGGCAAAGTTTCTGTCCATCGAACGTCTGTTCAAACACAAAGTTAATGGATCACGATTAGCCAGGAACTCCAGTTCCTGACTTTTTGCCTCGATCTCCTCCTGAGTCAACTGCAGCTGATCCACCAGATTGCTGAGTTCAAAGTTTTTCTCTTCAACCTGGGTGATATCGTCAAAAGTCACCAGACTACCGCGACACTTTCCGGCATTGTCCGGCACCATCGCCGCATTGACCGCAAGTTTGATCTTATGCCCAAAACTGTTGAGTAAAGTCAGCGAATTGGCCTGCTGTTCCAATCCGTCATGCAGAACCTTAATCCACGGTAACTGTCGCACCTGTTTCGAATTGTGACAATCCTGCCAACCTAATTCTGACCCTTTTAGTCCTATCAGTTCTGTGGGAGATTTTTCAAACAGACTGGCAAAGGATTTATTCGCCATGACAATCTGTTCCTTTTCATCCAGAACCAGAACCCCTTCCTTCAATACGTCAAAGGCTTTTTGCACCCGTTCTGGGATAACCGCCGCAGGATCCAACTCACGCAGGGTCCTTTTGATGATGAAGAAGTAGCTGATGAGACTGCTCAGAGCAATAAAAGCCAGAAAAGAAACAAAAGACTGAGTCCATCCCCCGGACAGATAACCAGTCCAGAGTGGGGCAAAACGCATTTCAACCGTTGCCCATTTTTTATCTTTTCTAAAAATCGGCACATGGATATGGGTTGGTGTTGATTTCCCTTCGGCAGGGGTTTTCCAATTCGCCAGATGTTCCCCCGCCAAAGCCAGCAAACGGCCATCGCTGGTCCGAATTGCCGCAGAACGGATATCGTCATTTCGCTCAACAACTGCCCGTAAGGTGTCTTGAATAGTTTGAAATTCACCTGTCTCAGCAACAGCCGAGAACTGCAGTGCCAAAGATTCACTTAACCCCTTGCGCAATTCCAGCGCTGATTCGGATCGATCTGGAATAAAGCCGATCAGATTGGCCACAAAAAGTAAATTGACCGACAGCAGAACCAGGGCGATGCTCAATCGCATTGCAGGGCTTTTAAATATCATTCAGCGTCGTCCTCAAAAATAGTATCTAGCTTCAAGTCATCAGGATCAGAAATCTCGTTCGGATCTTTCTCTTTTTTCTTGTCCCCGGTAAAAACAATAATTGGATCAAAGCCACGCCACAAAGGCAAGGAGGATGCCAAAGCGGCAGCAAGAGACCCGGCACGCAGCAAATAGCTGACGATCCCGATGGTGAAGGTTGCCGTGGCCATGGTTACGACCTTTGTTTTGACCGCTTCGCTCTTGAATTGTTTGTTGAAGGCCTCATCAATTTCCTCCCTGAGAAGATCATACTCACCACTGGCAATCACCTTATCCATGTTGTCACTGTCAAAATCTATCGTGCTGAAATCATCAAACTCATCCAGATGCAATACATTGTCCGGAGCTTGATATTGATAGTCCAAATGTGTATTGGAAAGAACCTCTTTATACAGGTTATTGTCAAAATAGCGGTAGGAACGATCATTTTCCGGTCGTTCCTGTGCTGACCCTGACCTTAACTCTTCGACCGAATCGCTGAGTTCTTCAGCTAATTCAACCGTCGGGTCGCCTTCCAGGGCAATAAGATCATCAGTTTCAGTCAAATCGGGAACGATCGTAATCTCTTCAAAATCTTGAGGATCTTCATCCAACAGAGGATCAGTAGAATCATCTGGATCAGGATTCGGATCATCCGGGGTCACATCTTCGATCGGATCAGGTTCTTCAATAGGAGGATCAGTCGTCGTTGTCTCCTCATCAACTACACCCTCATCCACATCCGTGACATTGGCGGTGAAAACCTGATTGCTGGTGCTACCATCAGAACTGGTCGCCAAAACAGTGACCGAATGGCTGGAGTTCAGCTCATAATCCAGGCCACCATTAACCGTGATAATGCCAGAGTTGGCGTCGATAGCAAAACGCCC
>JASJGT010000235.1:0-4860 GCA_033791405.1 Desulfuromusa sp. | reverse complement strand
CTTTGCCCGTGGTGACCGACGTTTGTCCGCTGTTTTAGAACGAGCTGTAGAGCTTGGTTGTCGCTTCGACGGCTGGCGGGAATGTTTTGATTTCAGTCTGTGGCAACAAGCTTTTTCCGATTGTGATATCGATCCCAGTTGGTATTTACGGCAGCGCGATGAAGATGAAATTCTCCCATGGGAACACATCGATTGCGGGGTGCCGAAAAAATTCTTTTTGAGTGAGCGACATAAAGCTATTGCCGGCGTAGCAACTCTTGACTGTCGCGATGGAAATTGTCATGGGTGTGATATCTGTGACTTTGAAGAACTGCGGATGCGCCAGATTAATCCCACAGAAATGCAAGCGGTAAATCCTACTGCCCCGGCTGAAAAAGAGGAAAAAGTTACAGAGGGGGAACAACTGACTCGGGTACGTCTCAAGTTGAGTAAGTTGGGTCGAGCCAGAATGGTTGGCCATCTTGAGTATCTGAAAATGTTTCAGCGCGCGGTCAGTCGGGCAAAATTGCCGATTCGTTTTTCGCAAGGTTTTCACCCGATGCCAAAGATCTCTTATCTTGAGGCTTTGCCGATGGGAGTGTCGAGTGAAGCAGAGCTGGTTGATCTGGAATTATTGTCTAATACTCCAGTAGCTCAGGTTATTAATGATATCAATGTTCAGCTTCCGATAGGGTTCAAGATAATTGAAGGTGAAATTATCCCTTGGAAGTCTCCCTCTCCTTCGGCAATTGTTGCTTCCAGTTGCTACCGTGTTCCGTTACCGGAGTCGTTTCCAGAAGATTTGCCCGAACGGATTAGCCGTTTTCTGGATGTGGACCAAATTCTGGTTTCACGCATCAAAAAAGGGATTGAAAAGAAGATTGATATCCGGTCAGACGTGCTTGAACTCTCTCAAATTGGTGCTGAATTGCAAATTGAGTTGATCAAAGGGGGTCCGCTGCAAGTCGCTGCAAATGTGCTCGGACTAGAGATTGAAGATATCCGCCGTCTGGGGGTGCGAAAAACGGGGATTATCCTAAAAACTTAAACTATCACTTTAATAAATATAGTCTAAAGAAAGATGTTTTCTAAAATTTTTTAAGAGTTGGCTAAGTAAAAATTTCGTCCTACAAGGTGGAGTAGTTTTTCAGGTGTGAAGGCATACATAGAGTATGTCGAGATCCTGAAAAATTGCTGCAGCACAGCAGGGTGGACTTTTTTCGACGCCAGCAAACAGGAGAAAAATCATGACAAAGGAGTTGGTCATTTGTACCACCTCTCACGAAACCCGGGTCGCTCTGCTTGAAGGTGGCCATATTGCCGAACTCTATATTGAACGGGATCGGCAAATGGGGATTGTTGGGAATATCTATAAAGGTAAAGTTATCCGGGTTTTGCCGGGAATGCAGGCAGCATTTGTCGATGTCGGTCTGGCAAAGGCGGCCTTTTTGTACGTAGCAGATGTTATGGACGAAATGGAGCAGGTTGAAAGAAGTATCGAGGGGGATGAACAGCCGCTGGAGTCGGATGATAGTGCTGAGTTGCCACCCCTGCCACCGATTGAAGATCTTCTCACCGAAGGGCAGGAACTCTTGGTTCAGATTTCCAAAGAACCAATTGGCACCAAAGGGGCTCGAATTACTTCACATATTTCCCTGCCGGGGCGACATCTGGTTTATATGCCGACCGTTGATCATGTGGGCATTTCACGGCGGATTGAAAGTGAAGAGGAACGTGAACGGTTGCGCCAGAGTGTCGAATCGATGCGGGCTCCTGGAACCGGTTTTATTGTCCGAACTGTTTCGGAGGGTAAAAGTGAAGAGGATCTGCGCCATGATATGGAGTTTCTGGTCGGGCTTTGGGAGAATCTCAGTCGTGGAATTGACGAAGTCAGCGCGCCCAGTTTGATCCATTCTGATCTCGATGTGACCAGTAAGGTGCTGCGTGATATTCTGACCGAAGATGTCAGAAAAATCGTTGTTGATAATGTTGAAGAGTACGATAAAATCGTCCGTTTTCTCCGCACATTTATGCCCCGTTTGAATTATTGTATCGAACTCTATAAAGGTGATGAACCGGTATTTGATGCTTATGGACTTGAGGTGGAAATTTCCCGATCTTTGGGACGGAAGGTCTGGTTGAAAAGCGGTGGTTCGATTATTATTGAGCAGACCGAAGCGTTGGTCGCTATCGATGTTAATACTGGACGCTATGTAGGAAAGCACAATCTTGAAGATACGATCCTTAAAACCAATCTGGAGGCTCTCAAAGAGATTGCCTTTCAGCTGCGATTGCGCAATATCGGTGGTCTGATCATCATTGATTTTATTGATATGGAAAAAGAAGCTCACCGTGAAAAGGTTCATGCGACATTGGAAGAAGCGTTGAAGGCTGACAAAAATAAAACTAATATTCTGAAAATTTCTGAACTTGGTTTGATTGAGATGACCCGTAAACGGGTTCGGGAAAGTATAGGTCGAACCCTCTGTGAGCCTTGTCCATATTGTGAGGGGAAGGGTTATGTCCGAGGGAAATTGACAATTATTTATGAAATTCTACGTGAGTTACGTCGTGAAATGGCTGATTTGCGGGCTGGGCACGTGACCTTGCTGGCTCATCCGGAAGTAACTGGTTTGTTGATTGATGAAGAACGTTGTGGATTGGATGAACTGGAGCAGCGTTATGGGCGGACTGTTTCAATTAATTCACGACCGGGATTTCATCTTGAGCAATTTGAAATTGCGGTGGGTTGAAAACTTGTAGAACACCAATAATATCACGAAAAGCTTTTAACGGAGAGACGCTGAGAAAATCTTGAGAACCAAAAAAATAGCCACCAAGGCGCCAAGAGCACCAAGGCAAATCAAAACCGCTTTCTTGGGTTTTAAAACCTTATAAATATTTTTGACTTTGGTTCTCTTGGTGGACTTGGCGTCTTGGTGGCAAAGTTGATTGTTTTGACTCTTCTTACGGCAAATAAACCGTCTGTTGGAAGACATTCTGGATAATAAACAGGAAGATAAAGCTGATCAAGCAGGAGAATATGGGGGTGGTGACCCAGCTGCCGGCGATTCCTCCAACGGTTCTCCATCGAATATTATGTCCCCCCTTGAGTAATCCCATCCCAACCACAGCTCCGACAATTGCCTGAGAGCTTGAGACAGGAACTAACGGGATCGGTGGTAATCCAATGCTGAGGAGGAATTGTTCCAAGTGTTGTGAGGCAAACAGGAACAGAACGACAGAGTGAGCCCAGACGGCGACCAGAGCCATGACCGGAGAAAGTTTAAAAATTCCGCTGCCGACGGTCGCCATGACCCGTTTAGAGTAGGTCACAACGCCGACAGAAATTGCCACACTGCCAAGGAAAAAGAGTTGTTGCGCCGGATTAAAACTGAGACCACCGAAAAGTTTTATTTCGGTAAAGGGAGAAACTGGGAGAAACACCCCAACCACATTGGCAATATTATTGGCCCCCAGTGCAAAGGCTCCGAATGCTCCCGTCAGTATCAGTCCATATCTGGTCATTTCATCTAGTTTGAACATGTGGATTTTCCATTTGAGGATGAAATAAGAAACAATTTTATATGAGATGACGGCAATGATTCCTGACAGAATGGGACACGCTATCCAGGTTATGACTATTTTAGAGAGAGCGTCGCTGTCGGTTGGTGATCCGGAGAAAAGATTCCAGCCGACAATCGCTCCAACAATTGCTTGTGATGTTGATACGGGATAGCGTGCCAAGGTCATCAGGTAGACACTTATGGCTGCGGCAAATGCGACGACGAAAGCACCGGCAACCGCATTTACAGCTCCCAACTTTCCGAGAGTGTGGGTCGCTCCTGCCCCACTGATGACGGCTCCTAGAGTAAGGAAAATACAGCAGAGAATTGCTGCGGTACGAAACCTGAGCATCCGCGAACCGACAGCCGTACCAAAAACATTGGAGGCATCATTGGCGCCCAGAGACCAACCCAGAAACATGCCACTTGAAAGAAAGAACAAGAACATACGTGTTACCTAGAGTGAGCGTTTAATAACGTAGATGGCCAAAGTGTCACCAAGATCTTCGGCTTGATCAGCTATTTTGTCGATACTTCTGGCCAGATCTCGTAACTGCATTTTTAAATCGAGCCCTAATTCAATGTCGTTGAAAATAGCCTTTTGCAGGTAGGTTGCCGCTTTGTCTGCTTCGGTTTCCCAGAAAGAAATTTTATGGATATGATCACTGGCTTGAGAAATGTCCTTAAAGTAGGCTCTTAACGACAGCGTTGCTGCCTCGACAGCTTGAATAACACAATTAATCAGAGTTTTCAGATCATCGTGAAATTTTGGATCGATACAGGGCCGTTCGATTTCGATCCGGAACATCACCCCCTTAAAGCGACCCAGTAAAACATCCATCCGCTCAATCAGCTCCAGAACATCTCCTCGTGATTCTGGAATCAGTGTTTTCCGGTAAAGTAAATCTTCTATCGAGCGGCGCAGTATATCGGCCTCTTTTTCCGTTTCTACAATATGGTTAAGATGCTCAATGAATGTATCGAGTTTATTGAGCAGAAAAGAGTCCACTCCCTGAACGAAGATCAGACCTGACTCGCTGGCCAGATTCAAAAAACTGTCGATCTCTTTTTCAATTCCACTACTATTTTTAAAAATACTTACAAATGACATAAGAAACCTCTTCAGGATCAGGGAGTGCTTTATGGACAGGACATTATCAGAAGCACGCAGGTGCTAATAGTAAAGAATAGTAAATATATCAAGAATTACAAGGGATTTTGTCGATTTCTACATCAATTGAGTCACCGGCAAGAAAAGTTGATCGGACGAAGCGTATTAATGCGGGTCACTATTTATATAGCTGAGAAGGTAGTT
>JASJGT010000234.1:0-17393 GCA_033791405.1 Desulfuromusa sp. | reverse complement strand
CGGCTGATTTCAAAGGTGAGAATGTTTATGTTCTCTATCTCGAGGACATGATCGTAAAATTACCTTTCATGGCTGTATTCGGTACTTGGGATTTCGATAAGAGAAAAAGTGAAAAAATGGATTATGTGGAAATTATCTGTTTTTCAATGGCCGACAATATTATGAAATGTTCGGATGGAACGATTGATTTGAATAGAGGTGTCATGAATGATGGCTCTGTAGATGTTCCACTAAATGCTGCGTACTTTGTTAATGACGGGAAAATTGTAGATCAATATGAATATGGAAAAAAAAATGGTTATTATTTACAAGTTTTGATGAAGAGTGGAAAGGTTTACTTAATTCTCGTAGCTGATGAAAAACTATTCAAGACGAACTTCAATCAACAGTATTTGCTCGGTAACTTCGATCCGCAGTTTTTTGAAGAGGTCTACAATAATTTTCCAGTAGCACGAGTCCTCAAGGTTAAGCAGTCGGAACCTGACGGTTCGGAGCAATAAAGGCATTTAACTGCGAGCCTCTTTTTGACCCACTGTTGAGTTTGCTCGAAAGACGTTATCGCTATGCACCAAAAAACTCAATGAAAAACTCTTTCCAGCAAGGCGCGCGGATATCCATTTATGGATAAATTCTGGATCAAGTACCTGCCGAAGAGTCTACGTGCCAAAATTGAGGGGCGAGATTATCTTCAGAATGTCGTCACCAATACCGGCTGGCAACTTGCCGAAAAAGTCTCTCGTGTCGCTGTTGGTCTGATTGTCGGGGTGTGGTTGGCGCGATACCTAGGGCCTGATCAGTTCGGTATTTTTAACTACGCTCTGGCGTTCGCAGCACTATTCTCACCTTTCGCCTCCCTTGGCCTGGAGGACATCGTTGTCCGCAACATTGTCCGTGACCCCTCCCGCAAAGACGAGACGCTGGGGACCGCTTTTCTGCTTTCACTCACCGGGGGGGTGGCCTCTTTTGTTATTGCCTGCATTGCCATTTGGGGCCTGCGCTCCGATGATCCACTCAGCCAAGTTCTGGTCGCTATTATCGCTGCCGGTGCCATATTCCAGAGTTTTGATGTCATCGAGACTTGGTTTCACTCTCAAGTTCAGGCCAAGTATTCTGTTTTCGCCAGGAGTGCTGCTTTTTTTTCCTGTTCTGTGATTAAAGTCGCTCTCATCGTAACCGGTCAGCCGCTGGTCACATTTGCCTGGGTTGCCTTCTTTGAGGTTATTCTTGGCGCATCTGGACTGATTATTGCTTATTTATCTCAGCGAAAAAAACTCTGGGACTGGCGCTTCAGCGGAAAGAATGCTGTAAGCCTTTTAAAAGATAGCTGGCCTCTGCTTTTTTCCGGAATCGTCATTATTATTTATATGCGAATTGACCAAGTCATGCTTGGCGAAATTGTCGGAACTGAAGAGGTCGGCATATATTCGGTGGCGGTTCGTCTCGCTGAAGTATGGATGTTCATCCCGATGGCGATTTTCTGGTCGGTCTACCCGGCCATCATTGAGGCGGGGCGGACCTCTGAAACATTAATGTTCGACCGAATGCAACAACTTTATAACCTGATGGTCCTGCTGGCATATGCAGCGGCAATCCCGATGACCCTGCTGTCGCACTGGTTGGTTGGTACTTTGTTTGGCGAAGCTTATGTCCGCGCCGGGTTAATGTTGGTTTTTCTGGTCTGGGCCAACGTTTTCACCAGCCTTGATATTGCCCGGAGCGCCTATCTCTCAAGTATGAATTGGACCAAAATTCACTTTGTCACAGTTCTGTTGGGGGCGGTTCTGAATATAGGACTGAACATTTTTCTCATTCCCCGCTTTGGTGGGAATGGTGCAGCTTTTGCGTCGTTGTTCTCCTATTGGTTCGCTGCTCATGGAAGCTGCTTTCTATTCAAGCCTCTGTTTAAAACCGGCAACATGATGACCAGAGCGCTACTCTTTCCGAAAATCTGGTAATGACCGGAGGTTGTAAAAGTAATGGGAATTTGTCTGTTACAAAAAAATACCAAAGCGAGACTACTATGAAAAATTGTCTGATTTGCTCATCGTCCATCGAACCATTTATTGATTTTGGCAATATGCCTCTCGGTAATGGATTTTTGCACCCTGAACAGTACGAAGATGAGTATCGTTTCAGTATGCAAGTCGGTTATTGTCACGCGTGTGGCATGGTACAGTTACTTGAACAACCGGACCGTGAGCGGATGTTTCATGAGAATTATGCTTTTTTTTCCGGAACATCCCGCTTTATGGAGCACCATTTCAAGGCTTTTGCCGACCATGTCATAGCGGACTACCTCGACAGCTCGGATCCTTTCGTTGTCGAAATGGGAAGCAACGATGGAATCATGCTGAAAAACTTTGCTGCAACCGGGATTCGTCACCTGGGAATTGAGCCGTCAAAGAATGTCGCCCAAGTGGCCATTGATAGTGGCGTTGATACTGTTACCGAGTTCTTTGGTGTTGACCTGGCGGGCAGAATCGTAGCGGAAAGGGGGCAGGCAGATGCATTTCTTGCCGCCAACGTCATGTGCCATATTCCCTATATTCATTCCATCGTGGAAGGGATCAAGGTTTTACTCAAACCCTCCGGTGTAGTGTTGTTCGAAGATCCCTATCTGGGGGACGTGGTTGAAAAAACATCCTACGATCAGATTTATGACGAACATACTTTTCTTTTTTCGGTCAAATCCGTCAGCAGTTTATTCGCACCATATGCCATGGAGATTATCGACGTCGAACCGCAGACAACACATGGTGGCTCGATGCGCTATGTGATTTCCCATAAGGGAGCAAGGCAGGTTTCAGCCAGGGTTGCCGAACTGTTGAAAAAGGAGGCGGCCCTCGGGCTTGACCAGCCGGAAACCTATGACCGTTTTCGCCGTAACTGTGAGCAATCACGGGATCAGTTATTGACGATATTGCATGAACTGAAAGCGAACGGTAAACGGGTGCTCGGCTATGGTGCCACCTCGAAAAGCACGACAATCATCAATTATTGTCGGATTACCGGGGAACTGGTGGAATTCATCAGTGATACCACCCCGATCAAACAGGGTAAGTATTCCCCCGGTGGCCATATACCGATTCGTCCTTACGAGGAATTCTCGGCAAACTACCCCGATGTTGCCCTGCTTTTCGCCTGGAACCATGCGAAAGAAATTATGGACAAGGAAGTGGCCTTCCGTTCTGCCGGAGGACAATGGCTGGTCTATGTGCCGCAAGTGAAAGTAATCTGATGAAGCAGGCCAATAAGGCGAATTTGATGAATGCCAAAATTTGATATCGACATAGACATTTGCGGCGCCTGTAATCTTCGCTGCCCCTCCTGCCCGCAGGGGAATGTCACTGACTACCGGTTGCCTCAAGGGTTTATGGAGCCAGAAATTATGGCGCGAATAGCTCAAAAGGCTCGGTCCGAATGTGGCGATGTCAACATCAGTCTTTTCAATTGGGCTGAGCCTTTGCTTCATCCCAGGTTGCCGGAGCTTATCCGGATCGTTCAGGATCAGGGTATTCCGTGTCACCTGAGCACAAACTTAAACCTTCTCCCTGATGCTGATGCGCTCATGGCCGCCAATCCGGCCAGCCTGCGAATTTCAAACTCCGGCTTCAGCCAGGAGTTGTATGAGAGAACCCACCGGGGCGGGGATATAGAGCGGGTCAAAAAGAACATGATGGCTCTTGCAGAAGCGAAAGCGAAGAGCAAGGCGTCCACGGAAATTTTCCTCCAGTATCATCGCTACCGGCATAATTTGGAGGATGAGGCAGGGATGCGCGCCTTCGCGGAAAATTTGGGTTTCCATTTTCATGCCGTTTGGGCGCTCTTTTTTCCCTTGGAAAAAGTTCTCGCCTATCTGGGCGAAGAAGGGGTTAGTGACTTTCCCCTGACAACAGAGGACCAGATCGTGATCGGTGACCTGGCTCTTCCTTTGGGTAAAGCCTTGGCTGCCGCCCAAAAGTATGGACCCCGCCCTTGCCCCTTGAGGGAGAATGCTATAAGTTTAGATTTCCAGGGGGATTTTACCCTTTGCTGCGGAATTTTTGATGCCAGGAAGTACCGTTTAGGGAACTATCTTGATATGCCCTTGGCGGAGATCCAGAATTTACGGCGAAACCATCCATTGTGTGGACTCTGCCAAAGTCATGGGACTCATGTTTACATGTCCTTTGACATCGACGAGATGGATCAGCTGGCGCTGGAAAATATCGATCCGGCGATTGTCGAACTTCTGGATCTGAGATCAGAGATTGCCTGGGAGCGGAGAAAGGAGCGTCTCGAGAGACTCTATGCTCGGTTTTTCTCCGGTTTGTTGTCCGCAAAGCAGAAAAAAGCATTGGTCAAACGTTTTAAGCGTGTTCAAAATTTTCTTCGCAGCGAGCGTAAGTAAAATCCTAGTAAGGGATTGGGATCATGATAGACGGTGTTGTCCTCAAGGAACTGGTCAGCCACTCGGATGAACGTGGCTTCTTTCGCGAAATCATCCGCAGCAGTGACGATTTCTTTCGGCAAGGGTTTGGCCAGTGGAGCCATTCCCTTATGTATGATGGCGTTATCAAAGCTTGGCACCTTCATCATGTCCAGACCGATTGGTGGTACGTGGTCAGCGGGGTCCTGCGGGTCGGGCTGTGTGACCGTCGCCCTGAATCCGCGACCTTCAATCAGACCATGGATTTTCTTATGGGGGACTATCAGTCCTCGCGGGTGGTAACGATCCCACCGGGGATCGCGCATGGGTGCAAGGCGGTCCAGGGGCCTGTGAATCTGCTTTACCTGACTTCACATGTCTATGACCCGGAGGATGAGTACAGAATCGCATATGACGATCCAGAAATAAACTTCGACTGGTTCAGCATGGACATCAGATAAGAACCGATTGAATTTCAGGTTGAAGATTTGAAAGCTTTTAATGGGAAAAAAATTCTGTTGACCGGCGGGACCGGTTATCTGGCTTCCGGGGTGGTGTCGTTACTGCTGAAATGCGACTGCCAAATTGTCAGAATGACTAGGCAAGGGCCTTTCGGTGATTTCCCAAAGGGGATCAACGAAGTTATTGACCTGATTGCCGATATCCGTGACCCTGAAATTTGGGAAAGCTGTCTGGAAGGAATCGATATGATCTTTCATTTCGCCGCCCAGACCAGCACCTATATCGCAAATGCCGACCCGGTTGCCGATCATGAGGTCAACGTCCGGCCCATGCTGCGGATGCTGGAAGCCTGTCGCAGTCTGAAAACGAAACCGAAGGTCTGTTTCGCCAGCACCGTGACCGTCGCCGGGATCCCTCAGACCCTGCCGGTTGGCGAGACCCATCCCGACCACCCGGTGACGATCTACGATCTTCATAAACAAATGGCGGAAGAATACCTGCGCTGGTACACAGAGCAGGGCTGGGTGTGTGGCGTCTCGCTTCGTTTAACAAATATTTATGGGCCGGGGCCGCGCAGCAGTCGAGAGGATCGGGGTGTGCTCAACCAAATGATCCGTCGCGCCGTGAATACTGAGCCTTTGACCGTCTATGGGACGGGGGAGCAACTCCGAGATTATCTTTTTATAGAAGATGCGGCGCAAGCTTGTCTCGTGGCTGCTGGACACGCCGAAATTCTGAGTGGGGAGTATTACGTCATCGGTAGCGGGGTGGGACATAGTATTTCAGAGACGATGGAAATTGTTGCAGCAAAGGCAGAGGCACTAACTGGAAATCCGGTAGTGATAGAGCATATTGAGCCGCCAGACAGTTTGTCGGCCATTGAGCAGCGTAACTTTGTTGCTGACTCGCGAAAGTTTTCTCAGCTAACAGGTTGGAAGCCAGATTATCAACTGGAAGCAGGGATAGCCCGTACCATGGATGAGCTATTATGAACATACTGATTATTGGTGGCGCTGGTTTTCTTGGGGCTAATTTGGTGCGCCGCTGCCTTAAAGAACCTGATGCCCAGATAACAGTTCTGGATTCTCTGGATGCTCATTTACATGCGAGTACCCAAAACCTGCAAGAGGTTTGGTCCGAAATCCGGTTTGTCCGTGGCGACATCCGCGATGAAACATTGCTGGCAGAGATTGTACAGGGACAAGATGTCATCTTCAATTGTGCCGCTCAGACCTCTCATCCCTTGTCCATTCAGTATCCTTTGCTTGATGCCGAAATCAACTGTTTGGGGAATCTCAAACTGCTGGAGAGTCTTCGGCTCCTGAACAGCACTGCGCGGATAGTCTATTCATCAAGCAGCACGGTTATCGGCAAGGCACAGACAGCTATTGTCAACGAAGATCACCGCGAGCGCCCCTTGGAAATCTACTCCGCGAACAAGGGGGTGGCAGAGAAGTATTACCGAATTTATAACAGTATTCATGATTTACAGACGGTTGTCCTGCGTTTTGCGAATCTCTATGGCCCCTATGGCAAGGGTTTTCCTGAGTTCGGCTTCATCAATTATTTCATCCATCTGGCGCAAACTGATCAGGAAATCAGAATTTTTGGGAGTGGGGACCAGTCGCGTAACCTGCTTTATGTCGATGACGCAACCGAGATCCTCTGGCTTGCAGCAATGGAACCGCGGTTGGTCGGTGAAAGTTGGTTTGCCACCGGGGAGCAGCATTTATCGGTGAGAGAGATCGCTGAAACAATTGTCAAGACCTTTAAGAGTGGCTGTGTCACGCATATCGACTGGCCCGATGAGCGTAAAAGAATCGAAATTGATCATGTACAGTTCTCATCTGAAAGGTTGCGGGCGATCGTCGATTGGGTCCCGCGGGTCGATTTTGTAACCGGCCTAAAACGCGTTAAAGCAATGGGGCGTTAGCCGGATATCTCAGCCTGTTGGTTTATGAACCCATGATAGTGGGCCTGCAACCCCCTTTATACGGTGTTCCAGATGAATGAAAAATCGACTCATATTAAGAAGATTGTGGTTACCGGCGCCTTGGGGCATATCGGCTCACGACTGTTTCGTTCTCTTCCTGACACTTTTCCGGCAGCAGAATTTGTTCTGCTGGATGATTTCACCACCCAACGCTACATTTCGCTTTTTAACCTGCCCCAAAATGGTCGTTATTGCTTCTTCGAGATTGATGTGTTGAAAAATGACCTCGAAGAGTTTTTCAGTGGCGCTGACGCTGTCATCCATCTGGCTGCCATAACGAATGCTGCCGGGAGCTTCGAAATTCGGGAGCAGGTCGAAGAGGTCAACTTTTCCGGGACCGAGAAAGTTGCCAATGCATGTTTAAAGACCGGGACGCCTCTGCTGTTTCTTTCGACAACAAGCGTATACGGAACCCAGACTGAAGTTGTCGATGAAAACTGCTCCGAAGAAGAGTTGCAGCCGCAGAGTCCCTATGCTGAATCTAAGCTAAGAGCAGAAAAGTACCTCAATGAGCTCGGCCAGAGTGAGGGCCTGCGTTATGTGATCTGTCGTTTCGGAACGATTTTCGGTACGTCTCCGGGCATGCGATTTCATACCGCAGTGAACAAATTTATCTGGCAAGCCTGTCTGGGCATCCCCCTGACGGTTTGGAGCTCGGCTCTTGACCAGCAACGACCCTACCTCGATCTGGAGGATGCAGTCCGTGCCTTGGGATTCATCATCGCCAATGACATGTTTGACCGGGAAATTTTCAATGTCCTGACTCTGAACGCCACGGTTCGAGAGATTGTGGCAGAGATCAGAAAACAGGTTCCTGATCTGCAGGTTGAGTTGGTTGATGCCCCGATCATGAATCAGCTTTCCTACCAGGTCTCGTGCGCTAAATTCTGTGAGTGTGGGTTTCGCTTCGCGGGAGATCTTGAAAAGCGCGTGGCCGAATCGGTTGCCTTGCTGCAAGGGGTGAGACGGTGGTAATTGAGCAGCAAGGGTGTCAGCCGTTTGTCACCATCGGTGTAACGACCTACAACCGCAAAGAGCTTTTGCGTAAGACTCTGGATTCGATTCTCGCTCAGAGCTTCACCGATTTCGAAGTGATCGTTGGCAATGACTACATCGAAGAGCTTTTGACAGGTGAAATGATTGGCATTAGCGATCCTCGCATCCGCTTTGTCAATCATCCGCAAAACCTGCAGGAAGTGGGGAACATGAACGCGCTGCTTGAAATGGCGGACGGACGTTATTTCACCTGGCTTTATGATGACGACCTCTATGCCCCCGATTTTCTGCAGACTGCGTATGACAGTCTGACCAAGGCAGCGTATCCTCAAGCCTATTTCTGTTCTTACATCATTTTCCCAGACGATCAGCCAATCCCCGAGCCGATAGGCCGGGGTGGCCGTTTGTTCGAATTCAGCGGTGTCCAGTTTTTAGACTGGTATTCAGTTTTTAAGCTCAAGCTATTCCCCACCTATGGTCTGTTCGATACGGAGGTTCTGCAGACCCGGGTGGGAGGTTTCGAATCCTTGTGCGATTCGCCGATGGCGCTTTACAGCGAATACCTGTTTCTCGCTAAGTGCAGCATGTTCGACCGGATCCTGTTTGTTGATGATCCATTGTATCTCTATCGTTTTCACGAGGGCTCATTTTCAGAAACGAACACTGAACTGGAGCTGTACCAGACTGCCGGAGAGAATTTAGTGCGGCGTAGCAGTGAAGTACTCCAAGCCCCTGAGCTCATTGCAAACTACTCGGCCAATTTTTTGAAAATCTGCTGTCTTCACCTGATTGAGTTTGCCCACAAACAGGGGAGCCACCTCTATTTTGTTTCAACGCAGGAAAAACAGGGTTTCGGGGTCAAAGCGGCATGCCGAATTCTCGCCGGTCATTGGTGTGAGGCATCCCGGATAAAGAGGCTCTATAAACATCTGGGAGGGACGTTTGGTTTACACAATCAGATATTCTTCTTCAAAGTTGTTCTATTCTGTAGCTATCTGATGATAAGTCACTTTTTTCATTTTTCCAGAGCGAATAGCAAACGAGACCAGGCAAAAGAGAATGACCAGCCAGGGCTCGGATAGAGCATTAACGGAGCAGGGTTATTGTTAGTAGATAGGAAATCGAAAGTGTCACCGCCGCTTCCCAGCGAATTGATTTTTTTCGTCACGTCGCATTGCAACCTGCATTGCCGGCATTGCTTTAACTGGCAGAACCTGCAACGTAGTAAAGACTTGAGCCTGAACGAAATCGAGGGGCTGGCCCGATCCCTGCCGACTCTGAAGAATCTATTGCTCTCCGGTGGCGAGCCGTTCCTGCGGAAAGATCTGGTCGAGATCTGTCGTCTTTTCGTCCGCTACGGTCGGGTTTCTGCGATCGATATCCCGACTTCGGGAACCCTGATCGAGAGAACCGTTTCAACAGTGAAGGAGATTCTTTGCATTGAGCCTGTCTTTAACCTGCAGGTCGGCATTTCACTCGATGGGCTGGAAACGTTTCATGACAACAACCGTGGAGTCGAGGGGACGTTCAACAAGGCGGTTGAGTGCTGCAGGCAACTCCTGGAGTTGAAAAAGACGACTCGTCGGTTAAAGGTCAACATCCTGACCACGTTGACGCAGGACAACAAGCAGGAGCTTCTCGCGCTCAAGAATTATGTTGCGAAAAACTTTCCGACTCTCGATAACCTTTATTGGGGGGTTGCTCGCGGCGATACTCAGCTGGAAGCTGATAAATCGCTTAGAACTGAAGATTTGGAAGAGGTCGACCGGCAATTCCTCGCTTACGAAGAGCAAAAGACTGGATCGAAAAGCAAGGAACTGGTCCGGCGGTTTTACGCTCTGCGTCGGAAGGCTCATGCCGAGCAGAAACAGCCGCTCCCCTGCGTGGCTGCAAGTAAAATCGCCGTTGTGTATGACGAAGGCAGTGTTGCCCCGTGTGAATTGCTCCCGCCGGTAGGGAATATTCGCGATGAATCCTTCGACGTCATCTGGCGGAGCGTAGAAATGCAGCGAGCGCGGCAACAGATTGCTGCCGGAAGCTGTTCCTGTACCCATGAGTGCTTTCTTTTCCCCAGTTTCGAGGCCTTTTTGCTCGAACGGCCACTCACCCTGATCAAGTTGGCAGGGATGGATGGTATCGTCAAACTGTTGACCGTAAAATTTCGTCTGGACGGGCTGGTTTCGCGAATTAGAGGGTATATCGGCAAGATTTCCTGGAAGGATCGCAGGGAGCCGTGAAGAACCTGAGTGTATCAATTGTGGTTCCTGCGTACAATGCCGAGAAATTCGTGGTCGAGACGCTGGGCAGTGTGCAGGAGCAGAGTTATAAAAATTGGGAACTGATTCTGGTGGATGACGGCTCGACAGATCAGACTGCACAGGTCGTCGAACGGTTTCTGGCGGAGACCCCGTGCAACATGCGGATCATGTCTCATCCGCACGGGGAAAACCGGGGAACCAGTGCATCCAGAAATCTCGGTCTGCAGCAGGCGACAGGAGATTTGATCTGTTTTCTGGATGCAGACGATGTCTGGCAGCCAACATTCCTGGAATTCTTCGTTGAGAAATTCAGCAGGTTCCCAGACCTTGCGATGGCCTACGGCCCATGTCTCTATTGGCATCCTGAACGGGACGATGCTCAGCAGAGGGGAGCGGTGCAGTCGATTGGTTGCGCCGGCGGTGTTGTTGCTTCGGAAACCCTGTTCAGGCTGTTTTTGGAATATGAAAACAGCGTGCCGTCGCCATCAGGGGTGATGATACGGCTAAGTCGGCTTGTCGAGGTCGGTGGTTGGGAGGATGATTTTCGAGGGATGTTTGATGACCAAGTCCTCTATTCCAAGCTGTTTCTGCTCGGGAGCATGGTTTATATTGCCGACCAACCATTGTACTACTATCGGCAGCACGACGAATCGCTTTGTCAGAGGGCAATCAAGGAGAATAGACTTTATGAAAGCCGAAAGAATTATCTGGCTTGGCTTAGGGCCTATGTCGGGCGGGCGGGATTGTCGGCTTCAGCGCAGCTGAAAAAGGTTGATGAGCAGGCGACGCTGTTGGAAGTCAGGAGCCAAATCGACCGGCAACTCGCCATCGGTGGGTCGAAATGCCGGGCAACATGGGCGATCTTCAGACAGCTGATGGGGTTGAAAAATGAGGAGAATACATATTTCAATTGCAAGGTCGTTCGTTACGGGTTGAATTACCTGGCCGTCCGACTGTTTGCCACGGGTAAAAAGGCCTGAATCACTTTACGTAACTTCAGGTGGCGGGAATACGATGATCGAATACGAAAATCTACGCAAAGTGAATGAACCCTTTTTCGCTGAGTTTCGAAGAGTTTTCAACGAAACCCTAGAGAGCGGGTGGTACATTCTCGGCAAGAATGTCGAGCACTTTGAAAGAGAATTTGCCACCTACTGCGGGGTTTCACACTGTGTCGGGGTCGCCTCCGGACTGGATGCTCTGATCCTGAGCCTTAAGGCTCACGAATTTCCCCCCGGTAGCGAGATCCTCGTCCCTTCTAATACGTATATTGCGACCATCAATGCGATTATCCAGTGCGGGCTTCGGCCGGTTCTGGTGGAACCTGACCTGGCGACCTACAATATCGACCCAGTCAATCTAGAAAGAAAAATCACTTCCAGGTCGGTGGGGATTATGGTGGTGCACTTGTACGGCAAAGTTTGCGCCATGGACAGGATAACCGCGATCGCACAACAGCACAGATTGAAAGTTTTCGAAGACTGTGCGCAGGCACATGGGGCTAGTTTTAATGGAGTAAGAGCTGGAGCGTTGGGCGACTGTGGGGCTTTTAGTTTTTATCCCACCAAGAACCTTGGTGCGTTGGGTGATGGCGGGGCCGTGACGACCGATGACGATTCTCTGGCAGAAAAAATCCGCATGTTGCGCAACTACGGCTCATCCAGGAAATATTACAATGAGGCAATTGGGATGAATTCGCGTCTGGATGAGGTCCAGGCGGCGTTTCTTTCGGTCAAATTGACACAGTTGGAGAGAATCAACGAACATAAGAGGAGTCTGGCAGATCTGTATCAGAAATGTCTGGATGACCAGTTTGTTACGCCGGTCGTGGAAGATGGATTTTTCGATGTCTACCACATTTATAATCTCCGCCACCAACGCCGGGATGAACTGAAAGAATATCTGGACCAGAATGGAGTCGGTGCGGAAATCCATTATCCTGTGCCACCGCATCGGCAAGAGGCCCTCAAGGAGCTTTTTGCCGGTGAGTCCTATCCGGTATCAGAGGAGATTCATGCCACCACCCTGAGCTTGCCGATTTCGACCTGCCACACCGCAGATGATATTTACAGAGTGATAGAGATCTTGAACCGTTTCAAAGGGATAAGGCGTTGATTGACCCGTTGCTTGAAAAGATGATGCGTACAATCTTCCGCAAGAAGGTGAACGTCGTTTTCAACGACCTGAATCGTACCGAGCCGGTCAGCACGACTTTTGGCTATGAGCGTGGTACGCCGATCGATCGTTACTACATAGACAGGTTTCTGCTGAGTAACGCTAATCATATATCTGGAAAGGTTCTCGAAATCGGAGACAACACCTGCAGCAAAAAGTTCGCCGGCGAGAAAGTTACTTCCTTCGAGGTTCTGCATGCCGTCCCAGGGAACAAACAGGCCACCATGGTCGGTGATCTGACCGATTTCGCGACATTGCCGGAAAACTACGTAGACTGCTTCATCTGCACCCAGACATTCAATTTCATCTTCGAGGTTCAGAAAGCGATTGTCGGTGCTCATCATCTCCTCAAGCCTGGAGGAGTGCTGCTTGCTACGGTCTCCGGAATCAGCCAGATCAGCCGTTACGATGCGGAACGCTGGGGAGACTACTGGCGCTTCACCACGGCATCGATCGAAAAGCTTTTCGACCCAGTTTTCGGTTTGGAGATCAAGGTGGAAACTTATGGCAATGTCTTGGCCGCAACCGCTTTCTTGCAGGGCATCGCGGTTGAAGATCTTCCCGATGCATCATTGCTCGATGACCATGACCCGGATTATCAGGTGCTGATCTCGATCGTCGCCAGGAAAACGCGCTGATGCTTTATTCGTTGGCACAATCAGCAGTTCAAAAGGTTCGCGGAACCAGGAATCGACTATTCAATCGTTTCGATAAACCGGTGATCATCCTGATCTATCATCGGGTGACCACTTTATCTTCGGACCCGCAAATGCTGGCGGTTTCTCCGGAGAATTTCCGCTTCCAGCTGGATTTCCTGAAAAAACACTATCCAGTACTTCGTTTCGAAGATGATTGGAGGAAAATTGATCGCCCCTCGGTCGTTATCACTTTCGATGACGGGTATGCGGATAACGTTAAAGAAGCCTTGCCAATAATTGAGGACGTTGGCATCCCCGTGACTTTTTTTGTCAGTACCGGCAACCTCGACACGCGACACGAGTACTGGTGGGACGAGCTTGAGCGAATGATACTCACTGATAACTCGCTGCCGGAGCAATTCTGTTTGAATGATGAGCGTCAGGGGCGGACCTGGCCAACCGGTACCCTTCAAGAACGGGAGATGCTTTATAAAGAGCTTCATCTTCTGATGATGTGGCTTGAGCCGGAGCGCCGCGACAACTGGCTGGCGCAGCTGAGAGTCTGGGCTGATCAGTCTACCAAGGGGCGCGACGCCTACCGTGCTTTGAGCTTTGGTGAACTGCAGCAGCTAGCGGACAGCCCCTGGGTGACAATCGGCGCCCATACGGTTTCGCATACCCCGCTGTCGGTTCTTTCCGAAGAGCGGCAGCGGGAGGAAATAATTACTTCCCGCAAGCAGCTTGAGAAGATCACGGGTAGTCAGGTCACTACCTTCTCCTATCCGTTCGGCAGAAAAGAACATTACAATCAGACCTCGATCCGTCTTTGTAGAGAAGCTGGCTTCAGAAAGGTTGCCGCGAACTTTCCAGGTCAGGTTCATCGCTGGACCGACCCCATGCAACTACCCAGACATCTGGTCCGCAACTGGGATCCAGAAGTTTTCGCCAATAAACTGAAGGGCTTCTGGACGCAATGAAAGTTCTGCTGCTCAATACCTTCGACGAAGCTGGCGGTGCTGCACGTTCAGCGTTGCGGCTACACCGCGGTTTACGGCAACAGGAGGTCGACAGTAGCGTACTGGTGCAGTTCAGAACTGGTCGCGAGGAAGGGGTTATCTGTAATGATAACCCGATCGTTACTGCCATCCGTCGACTCAAGCTTTTCCTGGGGTTGCTACCGGTACGACGCTACCCGAAGCGGCCGGAGAACAATTTTTCCCCGGCACAGTTACCGGATCGGGTTGCACAGCAGGTTGCCCGGCTCGCTCCGGACATCGTCCATCTCCATTGGTTGGGGGCCGGTTTCCTACGAGTAGAGACACTGCGCCAGCTGAACAAGCCAATTATCTGGACTCTGCATGATTCCTGGGCATTCACTGGTGGCTGTCATGTCCCCTACGAGTGCCGCAGATTCGAACAGAGCTGCGGAAACTGTCCGGTCCTTGGGTCGTCGAGTGATACCGATCTTTCCCGCAGAACTTGGGACAGGAAGGCGCGGGCCTGGCAAGGACTCAACATGACGATCGTCGCGCCGAGCCGCTGGCTGGCTGAATGTGCCCGTTCCAGTTCTCTGCTGCGCAACTGCCGGGTGGAAGTTATTCCCAATGGAATCGAAACAGACGTTTTCCAGCCGCATCAAAAAGCCGCCGCCCGCCATGCGTTGGGTTTGCCGGCGGATAGAAAAATCATTCTTTTCGGAGCGATGCATGGGGCAGCGGATCCCAATAAAGGGTTTCACTATCTGGTGCCGGCATTGCAGCATTTCGGCAAAAACAACCCTGACGCACTGGTGCTGATCTTCGGTACGTCGGAGGTCGAGGATATGCCGGAACTTGGGATGTCAAAACGGTTTCTCGGAACGGTCAACGACGATCACAAATTGGCGAAAATCTATTCAGCAGCGGATCTTTTTGTTGCGCCATCGCTGTTGGAGAACCTGCCGAACACGGTTATGGAGGCGATGGCCTGCGGCGTTCCCTGTGTAGCGTTCGATCAGGGCGGGTTGCGGGATCTGATCGATCACCGGGAGACTGGTTATCTGGCCCGTCCTTATGACGTGGATGATCTGGTGCAGGGGATGGAGTGGGTTCTGAACAGCGACGGACCCGATGCTGATATCTCGATCAGAACCAGGGAGAAAGTCGTTCGGAATTTTTCCCTGGAGAGCGTTGCACGACGTTACATTGAGCTCTACCGAGAGATTTTGGCCAATGCAGAGGCCTGTAATGAGTGATATCCCGGTCATCTCAATCGTGACCCCTTCATATAATCAAGGGGAGTTTCTCGAAGAGACGCTGGTCAGCGTTCTGTCGCAGGAGGGGGATTTCGAGCTTGACTACCTGGTAATTGATGGTGGCTCGAGCGATGCCTCTCCGGAGCTTATCAAGAGCTACGCTGAACGGTTGGAAGCCGGGGATTGGCCTGTCCGCTGCAGAGGGATTCGCTATCGTTGGGTATCAGAGCCGGATCGTGGCCAGACCGCTGCCTTGCTGAAAGGGTTTGCTATGGCGGAGGGAGGGATCCTTGCCTGGCTCAACTCTGATGACGTTTATCTGCCTGGTGTCCTGCAGACTGCGATTGATCGCTTTCAGGCCGACCCGGAAACCGCATTACTGTATGGCGAAGCGCAATACTGCGATACCGAGGGCGAGATCATCGGCAACTATCCGACTGAAGAGTTTAATCTTGAAAAGCTCGCCTGGTTCAATTTTTTCTGTCAGCCCGCGACCTTTTTTCGCAAAGAGGTTTATGCTGCCGTAGGCGGGTTGGACGCAAACCTTCATTACGGGATGGACTATGATTTGTTTGTGCGGATCGGCAAGCGGTACCGCTGTAGTCTCTGTCGGGAGGTTCTGGCCAAATATCGCCTTCACGAAAGCTCCAAGACCGTGGATTCTATGGAACTGTACAAAAATCATGAAGAGACCCTGTCACTGGCTGTCAAACATTTCGACTGGGCCCCACTGAACCGGGTCTATGGAGCCAGTTACTATGCTTGTCTGTCCCGATTGCCCGAATTTCTGATACGCAGACAGCTGCCGCTGATTCTGCTGAGTTCTCTGTATGCTGTACCGCGCTCTTTGTGGCTGAACCGGGGAGTCAGGCGGGCTGACCTGCGGTTATTGAACAGGAAAACCCTGAGTAAGTTGTTCAAGGACCGCCTGGATATTCTGCGTGGCTGATGCGACATTATGATGATGGAAACCACTGATACAAACAGTGAACATGCTCAGCTCGCCGGAAAAAGGGTGTTGATTATTTTTCCGCATATCGTGACCGCCGGGGGGGCGCTTCACTACACTCTGCGCTTGGCTGAACAGTTGCAAAAGGAGGGGGCCAAGGTGGCAATCCTTGCGCTTCAGGTTGCTCGCTCCGCTTTCCCTACACCGGAGGGAGTCGAGCTGATCTGCCTCGACGGGCCGTTGACGTCGCAGTTGCGTTACTGGCTGATGTTTCCTTTCTGGCAGCGGAAAATCAACCAGGCTGTCAGTTGTTGGCGGGCCGATGTACTGGTCCCACAGGTTTTTCCTGCCAACTGGTGGGGGTGGTTCTACAAGAAGCACTCTCGGACGGCAAAAATTGCCTGGGTGTGCCATGAACCGAGCGCTTTTATCCACTCCCTGCCCTGGATTAAGGCACTGCGTCCGAAATGGATGAGCATCGCCGCCCGACTGCTTCGCCCGGCTCTTGCGGCGACCGACGTTTCCTTGGTTCGGTATAGTGATCGGATCATTGCCAACAGTCAGTTCACTGCGGATGAAGTCAAAAAAGTTTACCACCGCGAGGTTGATGCTGTCGCCTATCCCGGGATCGAACTGCAGCCTAACGGAAGGCAAAAAGAGCGGACGGAGTTGGCCATCATTACAGTCGCCAGGCTGACCAAGTTCAAACGGGTTGATTTCCTGCTGCAAGTTTTCAGCGGCCTGCTGAAATCACATCCCGCCCTGAAATATCATATCGTTGGGACCGGCGAAGAAGCTGACTCTCTTCGACAGATGGTCGGGAAGTTAGGCCTTAAGTCGCAGGTCGTTTTTTACGGTGCGGCGAGCGACAAGAAACTTGGAGAACTGTACAATGATGCGACTCTGTTTTTACATGGCAGCGTCAATGAACCCTTCGGGATGGCTCCGCTGGAGGCAATCGCCTGCGGCACGCCGGTGGTGGCCCATGACAGCGGCGGTCCCAGGGAATTTGTTGATGAAAACTGCGGCCGCCTGATCCCGTCACTGCAAGTCGATGATTGGGTTGCGCAAGTTGCAGATTATCTTGACCTGCTGGTCGCGAACCCTGGCCTGCACAAGGTGGCATGTCGTAGTGCCCAACGTTTCGAGTGGCAGGCAACGCTCCGTCCCGCGGTGGATACCATTGCCCGGCTGACCCGGGACGGATAAATTTTCTCCGTTAAGACACGCGTTATTCCGATAGACTGGAAAATATATGAATACGACTCCGAAAATATCGAT
>JASJGT010000233.1:0-9011 GCA_033791405.1 Desulfuromusa sp. | reverse complement strand
TATCCTGCTGAAAACCCGACTTGAAAAAATTGAAACAACCAAGGAGGGCATCGTTGCCAGCCTGTCGACAGACAAAGGAGAGCAGCAAGTTAACTGCGATAAAGTTCTTGTCGCAACCGGTCGCCGGGCACAAACTGCTGGTCTTGGGCTGGAAACTGTCGGCTTACAAACAAATAAACAGGGGCAACTGGAGGTCGAGGAGAATTATCAGACTACAGTTCCTGGAATCTACGCTATCGGTGACCTGATTCCTGGTCCGATGTTGGCGCATAAAGCCAGTGAAGAGGGTGTCGTTTTTGCTGAACGGCTGGCTGGACAGAAATCTACGGTTAATTACCAAATCATTCCGGGAGTGACCTACACCTGGCCCGAAGTTGCGACCGTCGGAAAGAATGAAGATGAGTTGAAAGCGGAGAAAATCCCCTACAAAGCAGGTAAGTTCTTCTTTGCCGCCAGTGGTCGTGCCCTCTGTACTGGCATGAGTGAAGGATTTGTCAAAGTCTTGGCGGATCCTGACAGTGGTCGCATTCACGGTATCCATATTGTCGGACCACATGCTTCAGAATTGATAGCTGAAGCGACGACTGTGATGTCTTTTTCTGGTAGTGTTCATGATTTAGCGGTGACTTGTCATGCCCATCCAACCCTGGCGGAGGCGCTCAAGGAAGCGGCTCTGGCAGTGAATAAAGAGGCCATTCACGCATGATCCACGTCTGATTCACTTGACAACATATAGGGTGACATCCGACAATCAATCTGTCTATTCAGGGTAGCTATTCGGCTACCCTGAATTTCTTAAAACACATTATGTTTTCGACTCGCTGTCGAGATTTATACTACGAGGTTTAGTCTTGAAATCACTAAAAAAGCTATTTCTGTTGTTGATTGTTGTCGGTTTGGTTGCCGTTGGAGTCTTTTATTTTCGCGACACCGCCGCACCACAGTTAAGTCTGACTCCGGGAAGTGGCCCGATTTCCAAAAAAACAAAACTCCTCTTATCTCTCAATGATGCAGGGATGGGTATCAAAAATGTTCAAGTGGTCGTAATTCAGGGGGATAATCAATATCCACTGCTCAAGCGCGATTTTCCGCAGAAAACGGGGGTCGCCGATCTGGATCTTGACCTTTCTGTTTTAAAGCTACAGGAAGGTGCTCTACAAATTGAAGTTAGTACGACCGATCAGTCAATTTACCATTTTGGCAAAGGGAACAGCACACAACAACTGTTTACCCTGACCTATGATAGTCGTGCTCCGATTATTTCGGTTCTCAGCAAGGCCCATAATTTTACCAAGGGCGGGAGTGGATTGGTCTTATTCGCTCTGAATGAAGAAGTCGAAACTGCCGGAGTCCAGTTCGGAGACTATTTTTTTCCGGCTTATCCGCAAGAATCGGGCAACTATGCTTGTTTACTTGCCTATCCCTATAACGTGAAGGAAAGTGAATTTGTCCCTCGGGTAATCGCACGTGATTTGGCTGGCAATGAACGGCAGTTGGGAATTTACTACCGAGCTAACAATAAAAAATTCCGGCAGCGTAAAATCAAGATTTCCGATAATTTTCTTGCTCAAAAAATCCCCGAATTTGAAGCATTTGCTCCAGATTCTGCCACTCCTCTGGATACTTTTCTTTATGTCAATCGAGAGGTGCGCCAGCAAAATCGGGATAAAATAGCTGAGTTTGGTCGTAATACATCCTCAACACCACTCTGGAGCGGCTCTTTCCTCCGCCAGCCAAAAGCAGCAAGTCTGGCGCAATTTGCCGATTATCGCACCTATTACTATAATGGCAAGGAAATCGATAAGCAGGTTCACATGGGGCAGGATCTGGCTTCGGTCGCTCAGGCGGAGATTGTGGCAGGAAATGCAGGAGAAGTTATTTGGGCTGAATATCTGGGCATTTATGGCCTCTGTGTTATTGTTGACCACGGTCTTGGATTGCAGTCACTTTATGCCCACATGAGCCAACTTGATGTCCAGCCTGGAGACATGTTGACGCGTGGACAGGTGATTGGTCGTAGTGGTGCCACTGGCATGGCAGGTGGTGACCACCTCCATCTTGGTATCTTCGTTTCGGGGGTCGCTGTTCAGCCGATCGAATGGTGGGATGGTCACTGGTTGCAAGACAATATCGATAGTAAGTTGTAGAGATGATCAATCCTTTGAGTCAAGATTAGCGAGGTCTTCTTGACACCCTCGCTGGTCTAGTCTAAAAAATACCTTTTAATTCTCTTTCCCTACACACGAGAAAGGCACAATTCAATGAAAAAGGCTGCTCTGCTTCTGCTGGTCATTCTGACCGTCTGTTTTTCTGGCAACGCTTTTGCTGTTGCCGCCGCCAAAGAGATCAAGACTGGTTTTATTTATGTGGGGCCAGTTGGCGATGCCGGCTGGACTTACGCCCATGATCAGGGGCGTCAGGAGATGGAAAAACTCTCTTACGTTAAACCGTCAACTTTTATTGAAACTGTTCCTGAAGGTGCAGAATCGGCTCGGGTTATCAACGGTCTGGTGCGTAAAGGTCACAACCTGATCTTCACCACCAGCTTCGGTTATATGGATGCGACGATTGATGTTGCAAAACGGAATAAGGATGTTGTGTTCATGCATTGTTCCGGTTTTAAAACCGCAGAGAATGTTGGCACCTACTTTGGCCGGATGTATGAGCCCCGCTATCTGTCCGGTATCGTTGCTGGTAAGATGACCAAGACTAACTCTATCGGTTATGTTGCCGCTTTCCCAATTCCTGAGGTTATTCGTGGCATCAACGCATTTACTCTTGGTGTTCAGAGTGTTAACCCCAAAGCTGAAGTCAAAGTTGTCTGGACTCAAACCTGGTTTGATCCAGGTGTCGAGCGCGATGCAGCTGATAGTCTGTTGGATGTCGGTGCTGATGTTCTCACCATGCACCAAGACGCTCCAGCTACGATGCAGGCAGCCGAAGCTCGTGGCGCTTACGTCATCGGCTATAATTCCGATATGCGCAGTTTTGCCCCCAACGCTTTCCTGACTGCTCCGATCTGGAATTGGGGTTCTCTTTACACTAAACTCGCGGATGAAGTGCATAACGGCACTTGGAAATCTGAGCAAATCTGGTGGGGTATGAAAGAAAACCTGGTTAAATTAGCCGAGTTCAGTGCTAAGGTTCCTGCTGATGTGCAAGCCTTGGTGACTGAAAAAGCGAACGCTATCAAGTCTGGCTCTCTTCATCCCTTTGCTGGTCCGATCAAAGACCAGAGTGGCAAAGTTGTTGTTGCTGCTGGCCAAACTCCACAGGATGGCGATCTTCTCGGCATGAATTATTTTGTCGAGGGTGTCCAGGGAACAATTTCTAAGTAAATTGGCTAACTCATTCAAGGCACGCTGCAAAGCGTGCCTTTTTTATTATCTATGACTGATATCTTACAAATCGAAAATATCCGCAAAACTTTTCCCGGGGTAATTGCGCTGGATGATGTCTCTTTTTCGGTTGCCCGAGGGGAGATTCATACCCTGCTGGGTGAAAATGGCGCCGGGAAAAGCACCTTGATGAATGTTCTGACCGGACTCTACCATCCGGATCGGGGACAAATCAGGATTGCCGGAGAGAAAATCCATTTTACCAGTCCACGTGATTCTCTTGCCTGTGGCATCGGTATGGTGCATCAACACTTTATGCTGGTTCCAGCCCATTCTGTTTTTGAAAATATTCTGCTGGCACTCGACAATGTTCCCAATTTTTACAGTCGTAAAACCTATAAAGACAAAATCCAGAAACTGATTGATGAATTCAATCTTGATCTCGATCTCAACACGCCGGTCTGGAAACTTTCGATTGGCGCACAGCAGTGGATTGAACTGATTAAACTATTAATGCGTGATTGTCAGTTGCTGATCTTGGATGAACCAACGGCAGTGCTCACTCCTCAAGAAGCAGAGCGACTCTTCAATGTTCTTCGAAAATTAAAAAAACAAGATAAAAGTATTATTTTTATCTCCCATAAAATGCGTGAAGTGATGGAAATCTCTGATCGTGTGACCATTCTTAAAAAGGGTCGCAGTCTTGCAACCCTGGCTCGTGGTGATTTTGATGAGTCAAAGCTGGCCTCTCTGATGATTGGTAAGGATAAAGTTCCCCAGTGGCAGAAAGCTCTGCAGATGTCCGATGAAATTGTTCTTGATATCCAAGGTTTGTCAGTTCGAAATGAACGTGGTCTGTCTGATCTGGATGATTTCAACCTAGAGCTGAAAAAAGGTGAAATCCTCGGGATCGCAGGTGTTGCTGGGAATGGTCAGAAAGCATTAGCCGAAGTTCTAACCGGACTGAAAAACGCGAGCCACGGACGCATCATGGCGGGGCAAAAAGATATTACCAACAGCAATGCCAGATATTCTTACATTGCTGGAATTGCACACATCCCGGAGGACCGTAAAACCATCGGTATCGCACCAGACATGAGTATAGATGAAAATCTGATTATGAAGAGCTTCAAGAGTGGTTCGTTCAGGAGCTGGATTTTTCAGAACAAAAAGGCCATTCGGCGAAATGCCGAAGAGAAAATTGAACAATTTGCCATTAAAACTGGTCCTGATGGTACCCCGGTTCGCTATTTGTCGGGTGGGAATATTCAAAAAGTCATTATTGCACGAGAATTGTCCGAACATCCTGCCGTTCTGGTCGCTCTCTATCCGACCCGAGGGCTCGATATCGGCAGCGCTGGCTATGTCCATAAAGTTATTGCTGATGGTGCCGATCGTGGCATGAGTACCATTTTGATTGCCGAAGATCTGGATGAATTACTTAAGCTCAGCGACCGTATTGCCGTCATGTTTCGCGGTAAACTGATCGGCTATGTCAATCCACGTAAGACCACACGAGAAGAAATCGGCCTGATGATGAGTGGAGAAACACCAGGAGATGCAGTATGAAGCTGGTGATTGAGCGCCGGGAAATAACTTCAGCCTTGCTCCGTTTCAGCGCACCGATTGCGTCGATTGGAATTGCTCTGTTTGTGGCCGGCTTCCTGCTGCTTGCCAGTGGTGTTAGCCCTCTTGCTGCCTACAAAGAAATTATCATTGAAGCACTTGGTTCGCTTTATGGTTTGTCGGAAACCTTGGTCAAAACCACACCGCTGATTTTTGCCGGTCTGGGAGTCAGTCTGGCTTTCCGGATGCAGATCTGGAACATTGGTGCCGAAGGTCAAATTTACGTGGGTGCCATGGGCGCAACCTGGGTGGCTCTCTTTTCCGGTATCCAGAACCATTGGGTGATGATGACAGCGATGTTTTTTGCGGCATTTTTCTGTGGTGGTTTGTGGGCCGGGGTCGCTGGTATCCTCCGCGCACGCTGGCGGGTCAACGAGGTTATTGTGACCCTGCTGATGAATTATATCGCTATCCTTTGGGTTGATTATCTGATCTATGGCCCCTGGAAAGATCCAAAAGGGTTTAATTTTCCCCTGACAGCTCAATTCAGTGATACGGCTCGCCTTGCTGAATATTTCAATACCCGCATGCACAGTGGTTTTTTTCTCGCTCTGTTTTGTGCCCTGGTGCTCTACCTGTTCATCGAACGAACCGTCTGGGGCTATGAAATCAAAGTCATCGGCAGCAACCAGAAAGCGGCGCAATATGCCGGGATGAATACTGGCATGGCAATTTTTTTCGTCCTGTTTCTCAGCGGTGCTATTGCCGGGGTTGCCGGATTCAGTGAAGTCGCCGGATTGCAACATCGTCTCCAGCATGGAATCTCCCCAGGCTATGGCTACACAGCTATTATTATTGCCTGGCTGGCTAAACGCAGTGCCATAGGGGTGGTTATTGTCTCCTTTTTAATGGGGGTGTTACTGGTTGGTGGTGATAGTTTGCAGCTGCTGTGGCAGTTACCAGTTGCCTTTGTTTACGCTTTTCAGGGCTTGATTCTGTTCTTTCTTCTGGCTTCGGATTTTTTCATTATTTATCGGGTTAAATTGGTCAAAGGGGTTACTCATGCTTGAGATTTTACTCGACGCAACCGTACGAGCTGGCACCCCGATTTTGTTTGCTACCTTGGGTGCGATCATTAACGAACGTGCCGGGATTATTAACCTTGGTATCGAGGGGCTGATGTTGATCGGAGCTCTGGCCGGATTTTCTGGAACTTATTTGAGTGGTTCGTTGCTGGTTGGAGTTTTGGCTGCCTTTTGTGCAAGTTTCATTGCTGGAAGTATCCATGCTCTGATTACTGTCCAGCTGCGTGGAAATCAGATTGTCAGTGGTTTAGCTTTAACCATGTTCGGGGTTGGGATTACGGCATTGTTTGGTAAGGGGATGGTTGGCCTGACCATCGATGGTTTTAAACGGGTTGCCATTCCCGGACTGAGCCAATTACCGATTGTTGGTAAAGCTTTTTTCAATCAGGATCTACTGATCTATTTCAGCTTTCTGCTGGTTTTTTTGATCTGGTTCTTCTTTTACCGTACTCGGTGGGGGTTGGGAGTCCGCAGCGTCGGTGAAAATCCAGCCGCAGCAGATACTTGTGGTTTTTCAGTGAGTACATACCGTTTTTTTGCGGTAACAATTGGATCCGGTCTGGTTGGAATTGGCGGTGCTTACTTGAGTCTGGCCAGTACCCCGATGTGGATTGAAAATATGTCGGCAGGGCGTGGCTGGATTGCCGTTGCTCTGGTTATTTTTGCTGGATGGTCAAGTCCACGAGCGATGCTGGGAGCCTATTTGTTTGGTGGAATAACAGCAATGCAGTTGCGCTTTCAGGCGATGGGAACAACGATCAGTGTTCATGTTCTGCAGATGTTGCCCTACTTCTTTACTATTCTGGTTCTGGTTATTTCTACCCAGCGGTTGCAAAAAGGTGCTAGCCAGCAACCGGAAGGGTTGGGATTGCCCTATGACCGTGAGGATCGAAAATGAGTGCTGCTGAACTCTTGCTGAAACGCATCCGCCGGGATGGATCGATCAATGGTCAGATTGTCAAAGTTGATCAGTTTCTCAATCACATGGTGGATCCAGTGTTGGTTCATCTGCTCGGTGATGATATCGCCGCCCGCTTTGTTGGTCACTCAATTACAAAAATACTTACGGCTGAAACCAGTGGAATCATGCTGGCACAGGCCGTTGCTTTGAAACTGCAAGTTCCGTTCGTTTATGCCAAAAAAAAACGACCCATTACCATGCCCGAATATTTTGCGGCAGCCAGTTATTCCTTTACCAAACAGGAATCGACCACTCTGTATGTTTCCAAAGAAGTCCTCAATCAAGAAGATAAAATTCTATTCATCGATGATTTTTACGCCAAGGGGACAACTCTTAAAGCGATCGAAGAGATCCTTTCCCAAGCCGGAGCAACTCTGGTGGGAGCTGCTGTCATTATCAACAAATCACAGCGGCGAGATATTGAGTCGATTCTGACCCTGGATGATCTGCGATAGTCCAGCTTAAAAATAATGCAGAGAAAAATCTAAGAAGTTTTAAACTGTCCAAAATTCAATATCAGAAGGAAAATCCTGACTTTTGACAAAAAGAATCTGTGCGATTGATCCCTAGATACGGCAGGGCTCCAGCGAAAAAAGAACTACGAGCCAACCACTTGGGGTCAGGTTTGGCAGCTTTTGTTCTATAGAAGGTGAGCTCTGGAACAGTGAAAAGAGGTAGTTACCGTTTCAAGAGATCAAATAGATTTTGTCCTGTCGTTTCTGCTTTTTGCAAGAGGTTATGGTCAGCCCTGATGCTACCAGCCTCAAAGAATCCCAAGCCTTTTACCGTTTCGATAACATCCAATCCAATATCCTTAGAAAAATCAGTCAACAGTGACAGGGTGTTTCCTATCATTGATGCTTCTGATTGTTCACAAACCGCCGCAGTAACACAGACTTTTCCAGTTCCCTGATGTTTTCCGATCCATTTTTTTCGGTTAACAGGAAACTGGATGAGACTGTAACACCGATCAATAAAGCGCTTCATGTCGGAGGTGACAGAATACCAGTAGGTTGGTGAGGCGAGGACTATCCCATCTGCCTCATCTACCTTTTTGACAACCTGAGCGAAATCATCCTTGATGATACATTCCCAAGATCTGCTACACCCCTCACATCCTGTACAAGCACCAATATTGTAGTCCCCGAGACAAATTGATTCTATTTGAACTCCTTCTTTTTTGGCAGGAGCCAAGATTGACTGAATGAGGAATTCTGTATTTCCCTGTTTCCTTCTACTTCCATTAATCGATAGAATTTTCAAAATTCCACTCCCACCACAAAAGTTAACGTAGGTTTATGCTCTTAGCTTTACGCCGGTCGCTAACCAGACCAGCAAGATGAATCTTGGTTGGGTTGCGATGTTTAATTTTACCCACTTTTAAATCGTTTTGCCAGCTCCTCTATATGGGCCGGACCAATCTCGCAACACCCCCCGACAATAGTAGCGCCCTGCTTGATCCAACCTTCGACAAAATCTGCATAAATCTTTGGCCCCAGGTTGGTGCGAGTTTTCAATAAATCGACAGTCGCGCCCTCTTTCTTGAAATTCGTCGCGATTTCCACAAATCCGTTGGCGTAAGCGCCAATGGGAATATTTTGGTTTACCAAAAAGGGTATCGCTTGATTAACGGCCTCGGGGGTCGAGCAATTGATCAATAATGCTTCTAGATTAAATTCTGAGATCAGCGGAAGTACCTCTGTGATTGCCTCCCCAGAGCGGAGCCTTGAACCATCCTCATCGTCAACACTCACCGCAAGCCAAACGGGTTTGTTCCCTGACCTTGCACCCATAACTGCTCCACGTGCCTGCTCCACTGATGACATAGTTTCACAAAGGAATATATCGACATAAGGTTCTTGTAAGGCTGCAATCTCAGCATAAAGGTCAGCGGCTTCCTCTGCTGAAGGGGCAAGATCAGGACGATAAGAGCGCCCTGTTGGGCCCATAGATCCAGCGACTAGTCCCCGACCATGTCTATCCCTTGCTGAAACCGCCAGCAGGCACGCCTGACGGTGCAGTTCGGCGAAGCTCTGCTCAATGCCAAAAGGTCTCAGGCGA
>JASJGT010000232.1:0-2919 GCA_033791405.1 Desulfuromusa sp. | reverse complement strand
GCTTTTGACCAGAAACAGGCCATTATGATCCGATATCCATTGCCGGGTCAGGCGAATCTGGTGAAACAACATTTTTGCCTGGCGGGTGGCCTGCTCAACCACCAACTCCTCTTGAAATGTAGAGGTTCGATAAAAAGTCACCCCGTAAGAGAGACCAATCACCAGACTGAGCAGAAGACTAAGCTTGGTTTTTAACTGCATGGGCAAAAGACCTTTTACATTGAAAAAATATCGTTCTGAATTTTCAGAAAGATTGCTACCAAACGGTAACATAAAAAACCAGAAGAAAGCTACCTAATGGTAACAAAATGTACATTCAAATATCTCTATATAGTTGTAATTAAAATGGTTTTTCTGTGGCATGCAGATTGCTTAAATGAAAGTTACTGTTATGTTTGAAATATCAAGAAAACCAATCGAACACAGGAGGTGACATGAGAGAGAAGGTGGCAAGGGTCAGGTGTTGGCAGGGGGGTTCTGCTGATTATCCTGATATTCACAATAACTCAGAAGGATGCCTATGGAGACCAGCAACGTGATGAAATATATAGCAACCTGCTGTGTTCTGGTGACGATTGGTCTGTTTGCCTACGTGGTAAACGAATCCAAAATGTTGTCGTACCTGTCCAGCGATCCAAAGGTTTGCATCAACTGTCACACCATGAACACACATTATGCAACCTGGCAACACAGTTCCCATCGCGAAAAAGCCAGCTGTGTCGACTGCCACCTGCCGAGAGATTCTTTCGTCAACAAAATGATTGCCAAGGCACGGGACGGTTATAATCATTCCGTTGCCATGACCTTTGGTACCTATGGCTACAACCTCAGGATCAGCAACAATGCGGCGACGCGGATACAGGATAACTGTATTTCCTGCCACGGCGAAATCGTCTCACAGATGCTGGATAACAGTAAACTTTACGAAATGACCGATAGCCATGTCCAGATGGGACGGAACTGTTGGGACTGCCACCGGGAAGTACCACATGGGACGACAAGAAACCTGACCACGACACAGAATAATCTCGGCGTTAAGGAATTATAGAAATATCAACTACAGAGAGGTAAATATGAAAAAATCAACGTTTCTGACAATTGCATCAGTGATCATTATGGTTCCCTTGCTGCTCTTGGCCGTCTCAATCAAGGAGAATAAAGCTGAACAGACGGCGATAAACACCGTGCCGGAGATCAAGAAATTAGAACCCAGAAGTGCCGAGTGGGGTAAATACTATCCGCGCCAGTACGATTCCTATCTGCGAACCAAGAAAAGTGATGAGATCAGAGACGTGCTGAAAGCGGATCCGGCTCTGGTCGTGATGTGGTCCGGCTACGGTTTTGCCAAGGATTACAACGCGCCGCGCGGTCATGCCTACATGTTGGAAGATAATATCAACACCCTGCGGACCGGTGGTCCGGTTGACGACCTAACTGGCCCGATGCCCACTGCCTGCTGGACCTGTAAGTCACCCGATGTCCCGCGCTTGATCGACAAAAAAGGTGAACTCGATTTCTTCACTGGGAAGTGGGCCCGCCACGGGAGCGACATTGTCAACCCGGTCGGTTGTGCAGATTGCCACGATAATGAAACCATGAAGTTGACGGTCACCCGCGATTATCTGAAGCGAGCCCTGGATGCCGAAGGCAGTGAGCCTTTTGCTGACGCGACTCATCAGGATATGCGCACCCTGGTTTGTGTCCAGTGTCACTCCGAATACTACTTTAAGCCGACCAAATGGACCGATCCGGATGGCAAGGAACAGACCGCAAAAGTTGTCACCTTTCCTTGGAACAATGGCCTGTCCGCTGAAGCGATCGAGCAGTACTATGATGAGCGTGATTTTACCGATTGGACTCACAAACTGAGTAAGACCAAAATGTTGAAAGCTCAGCATCCCGGCTATGAAACTTTTAAAACCGGTGTTCACGGGCAGAATAATCTAGCCTGCGCTGATTGTCATATGCCTTACGTTCGTGAAGGTGGCGTCAAGTACTCAAATCACCAGGTCGGCAGCCCGCTCGACGATATCGCTAATACCTGCCTGAACTGTCACAGCGGTACCGAAAAAGAGTTTACGGACATGGTTAGTCGCAAACTAGAGCGAAAAAATGAATTGTCCAAAACCGCAATGGACGTACTGGCTAAAGCCCACCTCGAAGCTGCCAAAGCCTGGGAACTGGGTGCCACAGAAGAAGAGATGCAAGCTGCACAGCTGGATATCCGTCACGGTCAGTGGCGCTGGGATTTCGCCGTCGCTGCTCATGGCTCATTCTTCCATGCCCCGGAAGAAACCCTTCGGGTTCTTGGTACTGCCATCAACAAGGGACATGATGCACGCTTGAAACTACGGATAGTTCTGGCAAAATACAACGCAGCTGAGTATGTTGCACCCGATTTTTCAACCAAGGAAAAAGCCCAGGTCGTGACCGGCTTGCCGTACGATAAACTGGTTGAAGAAAAGAACGGCTTCCTGAACGGTCTGCGTAAGGAATGGATCGAGGAAGGAACAAAAAAAGGTCTGTACGATCCCAAGACCCGTGAGGGTATGGTGCACAAGACCTCTTATACTGACTAGGTAGCTAAGTTTTTCCAAAGAAGCAAAAATCCCCCACCTCAAAGTGGGGGATTTTTTTATCCAGATTAACAGTAGCACTTTGTTGGTCAGTTGGTTTTTTGGTGGGTTTCTAATGCCTGATGTGGACAAGCGGAGACGCAGATTCCACAGTCATCACATAATTGTTTATCGACAACAGTCACTTTATTGCCAAACCCGTTTGGAAATTCAGTTTCCAAAGTTAAGGCAGAGCGCGGACAGACAGCAATACACGATCCGCAACCAGTGCATTTATCCAGAATTGTGACAGCCATCGAAAACGCTCTTCAATTCAGGGGATTTTAGGTCCTTTTGTCTTTCC